>BEIR01000018.1 GCA_002898855.1 bacterium HR41 | reverse complement strand
GGGCAGCTCACCGAGGCGGTGAGGCGCCGCCCCTACACGGTTATCCTCTTTGACGAGATCGAGAAGGCCCACCCCGACGTCTTCAACATCCTCCTGCAGCTGCTCGACGACGGGAGGCTCACCGACGGGCACGGCCGCACCGTGGACTTCCGCAACACGATCGTGATCATGACCTCGAACATCGGGGCGTCCGAGATCTCGAAGAACACGAGTCTCGGTTTCACGATCCAGGACGAGACCGGCATGTCCTACGAGGACATGAAGACCCGGATCATGGGCGAGCTCAAGAAGGTCTTCCGCCCCGAGCTGCTCAACCGCATCGACGAGGTCATCGTTTTCCACAAGCTCACCAAGGACGAGATCAAGCAGATCGTCGAGCTCTTGCTCAAGCGCATCCGCGAGACGCTCGCCGAGCGCGAGCTGTCGCTCAACCTCACCGAGGAGGCGCGCGAGTTCCTCGTCGAGAAGGGTTGGGACCCGGCTATGGGTGCGCGGCCGCTGAGGCGCGCCATCCAGCGCTACATCGAGGACCCGCTGGCCGACGAGGTGCTGTCGCAGAACATGCCGCCGGGCTCGACGGTGATCGTCGATCGCGCCCCCGACGAGGAGGGCGGCGAGGTCAAGATCACGATCCAGAAGCCCGAGCGCAAGCGCGAGCCGGTCGGTGTCGGAGCCAAGGCGGCCGGCGAGCAGGGTGCCGGCGAGGGCGGCGAGCCGGCAGCGGGGGCGGATGCGCCGCCGCTGCCCGAACTGCCGGAGGCAGACGGCGAGTCGCCGACGGCCAGCGAGGCCGACACGGCCACGCCCGAGCACGAGCAGCGCAACGTCCGCGCTGCCCGTTACGGTCGCCTCGATGGCAGCGCAAACGCTCCACATCTGTGCGCGCTGCGGCTTCGAGAGCCGGCGCTGGCACGGTCGCTGTCCCGGTTGCGGCAGCTGGAACACGCTCGTCGAGCAGCGCGCACCGACACAGCGCTCGGGCGGCGGCAGCGCGACCGGGAGGGCGCGTCCCCTCGTGCCGAGGCGCCTGGCCGACATCGCGGCCGACAGCGGAGCGCGCATCGCCACCGGGATCGGCGAGCTCGACCGTGTCCTCGGCGGCGGTTTCGTGCCCGGGTCGCTGGTCCTGATCGGCGGCGAACCAGGGGTCGGCAAGTCGACACTGACGACGATGGCCGCGGCAGCGCTCGCCGCCGCCGGCGAGCGCGTGCTCTACGTCTCGGGCGAGGAGTCGGCCGGCCAGGTGCGCCTGCGGGCCGAGCGGCTCGGGCGTGCGGCGCTCGAGGTGCCGGTGGTCTGCGAAACCGACGTCGGTGCGATCTGCGCGACGATCGAGCGCGAACGACCGGCGCTCTGCGTGGTCGACTCGGTGCAGGTGCTTCGCGACCCCGAGCTCGCGAGCGCTCCGGGGTCGGTCGCCCAGGTGCGCGAGACAGCCGCGCGACTGCTCGAAGCAGCGAAGCGTCTGCGCGTCTGTGTTCTGCTCGTCGGGCACGTCACCAAGGACGGCGCGATAGCCGGTCCGCGCACGCTCGAGCATCTCGTCGATTGCGTGCTCGCGTTCGAAGGGGAGCGCGAGCGCGGCCTGCGTGTGCTGCGCGCGTTCAAGAACCGTTTCGGCGCTACGGGCGAGGCGGGGCTGTTCGAGATGGCCGACGACGGCCTCGCCGAGGTTGGCGACGCCTCCGCGCGTCTCGTCGGCTCCGGACCGCCGCCGCCCGGCTCGGTAGTGCTCTCGGCGCTCGAGGGCTCGCGACCGCTCTTGTGCGAGGTGCAAGCGCTGGTTGTGCCCTCCGAGGCGGTTCCGCCGCGCCGGGTGAGCGCCGGCGTCGACCGCAACCGTCTGGCGCTCGTCCTTGCCGTGCTGCAGCGTTTCGCCGGGCTGCGGCTCGGTGGCGCTGACGTTTTCGTCTCGATAGCCGGCGGTCTGCGTGTCGACGAACCGGGCGGCGACCTCGCGGTCGCGCTGGCGGTGGCGTCGGCGGCACGGGGCGTGCCGCTCGGCGACCGCGAGCGCCGCGTGGTGGCGTTCGGCGAGGTCGGACTCGGCGGCGAGCTGCGGCCGGTGGCGCACGCCGAGCGCCGGCACGCCGAAGCGGCGCGGTTCGGTCTCGCGCCCGTGATCGCCCCGGGCGGCGAGACGCCGACGTTGCGCGCCGCCCTTCAGCGTGCCTTCTCGGTGGCGGCGCAGCGGGGTGGCGTCGCCGGCAGCGTGCGCAGCGCGATGTCCGAGATCCAAGGCAGCGCCCCGGCCGAGCAAGCGGCCTGAACGGCAGTCTGCGCGGCCGAGCTATCGCCGGGCGGCGGATAGTCGGTGACGGTGACGACCAGCCCGTTCGCGCGCAGCCGTCTGACTGTCGCGAGCGCCCGTGCGTGCTCGCTCGCCGCGGTGGGCGCGTAGGCGCGCCGCTCGAAGTCGTAGCGCCAGCTCACGTCTTCGCGGTTCCAGGCGTCGAGCCAGCGCAGCAGATACCGGCGCGTGAAATCGTCGGCGTTCTGCGCGGCGAGCAGCTTGCCGCGCCGCCGCACCAGGCGCGCAATGTCGGCGACCAGCTGGCGCATCGGGCGTGCCAGGCGCGGATAGCTCTCGACGACGTCGACGTTGTCGAGAAAGAGCCCGTCGAAACCGCGTGCCAAAAGCCGCGGTGCGACCGCGCCGACGAGCAACTTGCGGTAACCGCTTCGCGCCACGTCGGCGTAACGCTCGGGCCACCCCGGCACCGGTGCAAGCGCGTAGCGGCGGGCGCGCTTCGTCCAGAAGCGATCGGGCTCGACCGTTCCGACCGACAGGTAGCCGAGCACCAGCGCTCCGCGCCGGCGCAGGTAGCGCAGAGCTCGGGCGGGCGTGTCCTCGCCGTCGACGACCACAAGATCGTAAGCAGCGAGCCGGCGTGCGAGCGCGCGTCTTCGCAGGTCGACCCCCAAAGCGAGCGCGAACGTGCGTGCCGAGTGCAGCTTCATCAGCCTCTCCTTGCGGGCGCCGGTGGCGGCGGTGCCTGCCCCCGTAGCCGCGGAAGCCGCCGCCAAGGCGAAGACCAGAGCCGCACCAGCGGCTAGCAGTGTGCAGCGCCGCGGCACCGTCGTTGATTTGCTCGTCTTGGTTCGTGGGACTGCATCGTCGCGCCGTCTCCCGTATCATCGAGCACTATGGCGCAAGCCGGGGATGGTGGGAGTGGTCTCGACTCTCGACAAGAGCCCCGGTTGGTCAGGGCCCTCGAGATGGTGGCGCCCGGAACGGCGCTGCGCGAGGGACTCGACAACATCGTTCGCGCCCGCACCGGTGCGCTGATCTGTATCGGCGAGCAGGAGGAGCTCGCGTTTTTGCTCTCGGGCGGGGTGAAGATCGACGTCGACTACACCCCCCAGCTCCTCTACCAGCTCGCGAAGATGGACGGGGCGATCGTGCTGTCGCCCAACGCCAGCAAGATCGTGTGGGCGAACGTCCAGCTGATGCCCGACCCCACGATCACCTCGCTCGAAACGGGCACCCGGCACCGCACCGCCGAGCGTGTTTCGAAACAGACGAGCGCGCTCGTGATCGCGATCTCGCAGACACGAAACGTCGTTTCGCTCTACATCGACGGCGCCAAGTACATACTCGAGGACATCCCGGTCGTGCTGGCGAAGGCCAACCAGGCGCTCGCCACGCTCGACAAGTACCGCTCGCGACTCGACCAGGTTTCGACGCGACTGACCGCGCTCGAGTTCGAGGGTGGCGCGACGCTGCACGACGTCCTCACGGTGCTGCAGCGCTCCGAGCTCGTGACACGGATGGCGATGGAGATCGAGCGCTACATCGTCGAGCTCGGGGCCGAGGGCCGCTTGATCGAGATGCAGCTCGAGGAGACGATGGTGGGTGTGGCGTCGGAACGGGCTGCGCTCGTCAAGGACTACATCGTCGACCCCGACGAGGAGAGCTACGGGCGTGTGCTCGAGACGCTTGCCCGCCTCTCGCACCAGGACTTGCTCGACTTCGGCCAGCTCGCGGAGCTCCTCGGCTACGACCGCAAGGTCAACACGATCGATCAGCCGGTGTCACCGCGCGGCTACCGCATCCTCGAACGGATCCCGCGCCTGCCGCGGATCGTCGTGCAGCGCATCGTCGAGGAGTTCCGCGGACTGGACGAAATCATCGCCGCGTCGGACGAGGACCTCGAGGCTGTGGAAGGCGTGGGCGACCTGCGCGCCAAGGAGATTCGCGAGGGCCTGCGCCGCCTCCAGGAGATCAACCTCGTCGACCGTTACTTGCAAACGTAGGTCAATCGCCGGCGCCCGTGGGCGCCGGCTCCGCTCTAGGAGGGACGATCAGCGAGACCATGGAGCGCGACGCGAAAACCAAGAGTGACGACACCGTTGTGGATTGCCAGTTCGAGGTCGGCGACAACGTCGTCTATCCGCACCACGGCGCCGGCCGGGTCGTGCGCAAGGAGATCAAGGAGGTGCTCGGCACCAAGCGCGAGTACCTGACGATCAAGATCCTCCACAACGACATGACGGTGATGGTGCCGACCGAGAACGCCGGTCGTGCCGGCTTGCGCCGGGTGATCAGCGACGAAGAGGTGCAGCGCGTGCTGTCCGTGCTGCGCGAGGACGTCAGCCAGATGCCGAAAAACTGGAACCGGCGCTTCAAGTACAACCGCGAGAAGATCAAGACCGGCGACGTCTTCGAGCTCGCCGAGGTGGTGCGCAACCTCGGCATCCGCGAGATCGAAAAGGGTCTCTCGACCGGCGAGAAGCAGATGTACACGCGCGCCAAGAAAATCCTTGCCTCCGAGCTCATGTATGCGCTCGACATGGAGGAGGAGGAAGCCGAGGCGCACCTCGAGCAGGTGATCCGCGAGGCCCACGCCGAACGCACGGGCGCTGCCGCGACCGCCTAGCGCGGCGCGCGTGGCGGCCGTAGCCGGCGTTATCGCGGCCGCCGGCCGCGGCGAGCGCCTCGGGAGCGAGCTGCCCAAGGCGCTCGTCGAGCTGGCCGGGCGGCCGCTCGTGTCGTGGGCGGCCGCGGCGCTGGCGCCCGTGTGCGACGTGCTCGTCGTGGTGGTGCCACCCGAGGTGGGCGCTGAACCGTTCCGCGCCGCGCTCGCCGGTAGCGGGGTGCCGCTACGACTGGTAGCCGGCGGCGAGGAGCGAGCGCTGTCGGTGCGCGCCGGGTTCGCGGCGGCCGGCGACGCGGAGGCGGTCGTCGTCCACGACGCCGCGCGTCCATTCGCGACGCCGCTGCTCGCGCGTGCCTGTATCGACGCGCTCGCCGACGCCGATGCGGCGATCGCCGCGACGCCGCTCGTCGACACCGTCAAGGAGTCGAGCGACGGCCGCTACGTCGAGCGCACGCTCGACCGCTCGCGCTTATGGGCGGTGCAGACGCCGCAGGCGTTTCGCGCCAGCGCGCTGCGGGCGGCGCTCGCTCTCCCTGACGCGGTCGTGCGCGCGGCGACCGACGAGGCCGCCCTCGTCGAGCGTTGCGGTGGGCGAGTGCGCCTCGTGCCCGCCAGCCCGCGCAACTTCAAGATCACGGTGCGCGACGATCTCGAGCTGGCGGCGGTGCTTGCCGGCGTCGCTGCGAGCGGTTCGCGAGAATGAGCGGCCGGTGCTGACCGACTACCACCTGCATCTACGCCCCGACGACGAGCAGGCGCGAGCACGCGACCACTTCACGGCCGAAAACGCCCAGCGCTACCGCGAGGCAGCGACCGCCGCCGGCATCGAGGAGCTCGGCGTCTCCGAGCACGTCCACCGTTTTCACCAGTCGCTCGTGGTTTGGGACCACCCGTGGTACCGGCACTGGGCGGCCGACGATCTCGACGAGTACTGCGCCTTCGTGCGCGAAGAGACCGACCTCAAGCTCGGTATCGAACTCGACTATCTGCCCGGGCGCGAGGAGCGGATCGCCGACCTGGTTGCGGCCCACGACTTCGACTACGTGGTCGGCTCGGTTCACTTCGTCGACGACACCATCGTCGACCTGCTCGGCGACGCGCGCTGGCGTGACCACGACGCGTGGCGACGCTTCGACCCCGACACGGTTTGGCGGCGCTACTTTGAGCTTCTCGGGCAGGCGGCGCGCAGCGGCCTGTTCGACATCCTCGCCCATCCCGATCTCGTCAAGGTGCAAGGACGTTCCGGGCCGTGGCCCGAACGCGATCCGCGCTTCTATTGGGAGGTCGCGCTCGAGGCGATCGCCGGAAGCGACGTGGCTGTCGAGTTCTCGACCGCCGGTTGGCGCAAACCGATCGGCGAGCCGTACCCCGACACGGCTTTCCTGCGCGAGTGCGTGGCGCTCGGCCGGCCGATCGCGCTCTCCTCCGACGCCCACCGCCCCGACCAGGTTGGCTTCCGCTACGAAGAAGCGGTGGAGCTGTTGCGCGACGCGGGGGTCGAGCGCATCGCCGTCTTCGAGCGGCGCGCGCGCCGGCTCGAACCACTGCCGTGATCACCACCCCACGCTGCGGAATCGGCTACGACGCGCACCGCTTGGTGGCGGGGCGCCGTCTCGTGCTTGGCGGTGTCGAGATCGCCGATGCCGAGCTCGGGTTGCTTGGCCACTCGGACGCCGACGCGCTCGCTCATGCCGTCATCGACGCGCTGTTGGGGGCGGCAGGGCTTGGCGACATCGGGCAGCGCTACCCCGACGACGACGAGCGCTTCCGCGGTGCCGATTCGATCGCGCTCTTGCGCGACACAGCCGCTGCGGTGCGCGCCGCCGGTTTCGTGCCTGTAAACGTCGACGCCACCGTCGTCTGCGAAGCGCCGCGTCTCGCGCCCTACCGTGACGAGATGCGCGCACGCCTGGCGCAAGTGCTCGGCGTTTCACTCGACTGCGTCAACGTCAAGTTCACGCGCGGCGAGGGCATGGGGTTCGTCGGTCGCGGGGAGGGCGTCGCCGCGCTCGCGGTCGCGACTGTCGCGCCGGCGAGCTAGCGGCGGCGGCCAGCGATCGGCGGTGTCGGGAGGGTGCGAGGAGCGATAAGAGGCGACTCGAGAGGGGGGGGCGATGAGCGACGGAGGGGTGGATCGAGAGCACCGCGCGAGCGCGGACCCGGGGGACGCGCAGGGCGCCACGGGCGAGGAGCTCGCGTTCGCTGGCGTGCGCGGCGTGTTGGCGGCGCTTTCGCGGCGCGAGCTGTCGGCACGGGAACTCGTCGCGACACTGCTGGCGCGGATCGAGCGCATCGACGGCGAGCTCGGCGCTTTTCGCTGCGTCTTCGCGGAACGTGCGCTAGCGGAAGCGGAGCAGGCCGATGCCCGCCGCGCCGCCGGTGACGAGCGTCCGCTGCTCGGCCTTCCGGTCGCGATCAAGGACGACCAGGACGTGGCTGGCGAGCTGACGACGCGCGGAACGCTCGCTGTGACGAGACCGGCCGCTCGCGACAGCGAGCTCGTTCGGCGCTTGCGCGCCGCCGGTGCGGTCGTCGTCGGCAAGACCAACGTTCCCGAGCTCACCGCGATCGGGGCGACGGAGTCGCTCGGCTTCGGGGTGACGCGTAACCCTTGGGAGCGCGAACGCACGCCCGGCGGATCATCGGGCGGGAGTGCGGCGGCGGTCGCTGCCGGCCTCGTGCCCGCCGCGACGGCGTCGGACGGCGCGGGATCGATCCGCATTCCCGCCGCCTGCTGTCACCTCGTCGGTTTGAAGCCCGCGCGCGGTTTGGTGCCGACAGCCCCGGCCGAGAACCCTTGGAACGGGCTGACCGTCTACGGCTTCCTGACTCGCACCGTGGCGGACACGGCACTGTTGCTCGACGCGGTCGCCGAGCGCTCCCCCGACGGTTCTAGGCGCAAGTGGTCGGAAGCTGTCGCCGAGCGCGCCCCGCGGTTGCGGATCGCGGTCTCGACGCGGCCGCAGCTGCCAGCACTGGTCGACGCGTCGGTGCGCGACGCGGTCGAACGGGTCGCCGACGAGCTGCGGCAGCTCGGGCACACCGTCGACCGCGCCGACCCTCCCTACGGTCTTTTGGCCCTGCCCGCGATCGTCCGCTACCTGCGCGGCATCGCCGACGACGCGGCAGCGCTCGACCTGCCCGCGCGGCTGCAGCGGCGAACGCGCGGCTTCGTGCGTCTTGGCCGCGCCGTGTCCGACCGGGTGCTCGATCGCGCCCTCGCGCACGCAGCTCCCAGTCGCGAACGCTTCGACGAGTTTTTCTCGCGCTACGACCTGCTCATCACCCCGACGGTCGCGCGACCTCCGGTCGCCGCGACGGAGTGGGAGGGCACGGGTGCGCTGCGCACGCTCTTCGCGATGGGCCAGGTCTACCCGTTCACGATCGCCTGGAACCATCTCGACCTGCCGGCGCTCGCGCTGCCGGCGGGGATCGCCGGCGACGGGCTGCCACGCTCGGTGCAGCTCGTCGCTCCGCGCGGCGCGGAGGCGCTTCTGATGCGCGTCGGCGCTGAGATCGAGGCGGCGCTCGGGCTCGCCGATCCGCCCCGCCCGCCGCTGGCCGAGGACGGCGTCGCAGCCCGGGTGCGCGCGGCGCGCGGCTAAGCCGCGCGAGCGGCGCGCGCCCCGCGCGCACGTACACTGCCGGCGTGCGCGAGGTCGTAATCCACGACACGCTTACCGGCAGCATCCGGCGGCTCGAGCCGCGCGAGCCGCCGAAGGTCGGTATCTACGCCTGCGGACCGACGGTCTACGACCGCATCCACGTCGGTAACGCGCGCCCCTACGTCGTCTTCTCGCTCTTCAAGCGCTTCCTGACGCGCTTGGGCTACCACGTGCGGCTGGTGATCAACATCACCGACATCAACGACAAGATCTACGAGGCGGCGCGGCGCGCCGGTGTGGCGAGCACCGAGCTCGCTGCCGAGATGACGCGCCACTACATCGCCGACACCGACCGCCTCGGTCTCGGCCGACCCGACGCCGAGCCGCGCGCGAGCGAGACGATCGATCACATCGTCGCCCTGATCGATGAGCTGGTCCGCCAGGGCCACGCCTATGTGGTCGACGGCGACGTGTACTTCCGCGTGCGCAGCTTCGCCGACTACGGCAAGCTGTCGAATCGTTCGCTGGAGGAGATGGAGCAGGGCGAGGGCGACGACGCCGCCCGCCGCAAGGAGGCTCCCCAGGACTTCGCGCTCTGGAAGGCGCGCAAGCCCGACGAGGACACTTGGTGGCCGTCGCCGTGGGGCGAGGGGCGGCCAGGGTGGCACATCGAGTGCTCGGCGATGGCTGAGGCGCTTTTGGGCCTCGAGTTCGAAATTCACGGCGGTGGTTCGGACCTCATCTTTCCGCACCACGAGAACGAGATCGCGCAAACGGAGGCCGCTCGCCACCGGCCGCTCGCGCGCATCTGGATGCACAACGGCATGGTCGAGCTCGGCGACGAGAAGATGGCCAAATCGGTCGGCAACATCCGCCGGCTGCACGAGGTGCTCGACCGTTTCGGTCGCGAGGCGCTGCTCATGTACTTCGTCGGGGGCCACTACCGCCAGCCGTTGCGCTTCTCGGAGGAGCTGCTTCGCGAAGCGCAACGTGCCGCCGAACGTGTGCGGGAGCTGGGGCGCCGACTCGATCCCGACGGTTCCGAGCTGCCTGGCGCCGACGCGCTCGTCGAGCGTTTCGATGCGGCGCTCGCCCACGACTTCAATACGCCGAAGGCGCGCGCCGTCGTGTTCGAGTGGGTCGGCGAGCTCAACCGCAGGCTCGATGCGGGCGAGCGCCTCGGTCCCGGTCGGCTGCGCGATCTGCTGTGGGTTTTCGGACTCGACTCGCTCCTGGCCGGCGACACAGCAGCTACCGCCGACGGCGAGGCGCAGGCGCTCCTTGAGGAGCGCGAGCGGGCGCGGCGGGAACGCGATTTCGCCCGCGCCGACGCGTTGCGCGCGCGCCTGCGCGAGCTTGGTTGGGAAGTGCGTGACACGCCGACGGGGCCACAGCTCGTCCGCCGGTAGCCGACGGGGCCACGACGCGTCGGCCCGTAGCCGACCGGACCACACCGGGCTGGCCAGTAGCGGTGGCTGGAGTGGGGTGGGCGAGATCGTCGCTGGCCGCAACCCCGTCCGCGAGCTGCTGCGCGCCGGCCGGCGAGGTGTGCACGAGGTGCTCGCGACCGCCAGAGTCGCCGGCGAGGAGTGGTTGCTCGCCGCGGCTGTGCCGGTGCGGATCGTCCAGCGCTCGCAGCTCGACGAGCTCGCCGGCGTGGAGCATCAGGGGGTGGTCGCACTCGCCGACCGTTACCCGTACGTCGACGCCGACGCGTTGCTCGCCGAGCGCGACGCGCTCGTGCTGGCGCTGGACGAGGTGCAGGATCCGCACAACTTCGGGTCGGTGTGCCGGATCGCCGACGCTGTCGGCGCCAGCGGGGTGGTGATCTGCGAGCGGCGGGCGGTTGGCGTCACGGCGGCCGTCTGTCGCGCGTCAGCGGGGGCGGTGGAACACGTGCGCGTGGCCCGTGTCAAGACGCTGCCGCGCTGGCTCGAGCGTGCGAAGGAGGCAGGCGCCTGGGTCTACCTCGCCGATGCCGAGGGAGATCCTTGGCAGCGCTACGACTACAGCGGTCGCGTCGTGCTCGTGTTCGGGTCGGAGGGTCGGGGCGCAAGACGCACCGTGCGCGCGGTGAGCGACGCTGTGGTCGCGCTCGAACAGCGCGGTCGAGTGGGTTCCCTCAACGTTGCTGCCGCTGCTGCTGCGCTCACCTACGGCGTCAGCGCGCTGCGGCAAGGAATTTTGCAACCGAAAGACTGCTCTTGACATTTCTGTTGCGATACCGATAACGTGCGTGAGGCTGAACCTAAGGTTCAGCTCAGAAACGACAGTCGGCTTAGTCCGGCGCCGAGGGGAGGTAGGCGCCACGGAGCTTCGGGGCTTCTGCCCGGAAAGGAGCTTGCGATGGCAACCACCTCTGCTGCCTCCCCACGTATCGAGACCGCTAGTGACGAGCCGGCCGCAGAAGCGGCTGCGCTAGGTCGGGCAGTCACGGAACCGGCGGCGACGAGCGTGGCCGCGCGCGCGAAGGCGGCGCCGGACCACGCGTCCGGCGCGTCGTCGGCGCTCGCGCGTGCCAAGAACGGGACGCGATCTAACTCTCAACCTGAGGTTGATGATGAGTATCTGGTGGCGCTGGCGAAGCGCGGTCGGCGCGACGCTGTCGAAGCCCTGGTGCGCCGCTACCACGGCTTCGTGCGCGTCAAGGCTTCGTCCTACTTCCTCGTCGGTGGCGACGCCGACGATCTCGTTCAGGAAGGGCTTGTCGGTCTCTACAAAGCGATTCGCGACTACCGCTGGGATCGCGAATCAAGCTTCCGCAACTTCGCCGAGCTCTGCATAACCCGTCAGATCATCACCGCGGTGAAAACGTCGACCCGCCACAAGCACGCACCGCTGAACGAGTACGTCTCGTTCTCGCAGACCCCGGCGGCGGCCGCCGACAGCGACCAGACGCTGGACGAGGTTCTCGCCGGCACGATCGACCGCGACCCCGCCGCCGAGGTGATCCGCCAAGAGGAGTTCAACAGCCTCCTCGAGTGCCTAACGACGCGTCTCTCCGAGCTCGAGAGCCGGGTGCTATCCCTGTACCTCGACGGTCACTCCTACGAGGCGATCGCCGGGCGCCTGGGGTGCGACGCGAAGGCGGTCGACAACGCCCTGCAGCGCGTCAAGCGCAAGGTCGGCACGCACCTCGCGGCGCGCGATGCCGACCCGCTCGCGGCGCGTGGGGGGAACGCGGGTGCTCCGGGCCTAACGGCAGTCGCAACCAAGGGTGCGCGGCACAAGCCCGCCAAGGCACGCGCGGCGGGCGCACAGCGCCGCGCCGCGGGCGTTCAGCTCGCCGAAGCAGCGTAGGATCGCCCCGGCGGCGGCGCTGTCGCCGCGGGGGCGTGCGCCCCTTGCGCAGGCC
>BEIR01000017.1 GCA_002898855.1 bacterium HR41 | reverse complement strand
TTGACGCCAAGGAGGCGCCCGAACGCGCTCTCGACAACGTCGGAGGGTGCCGCGAGATAGTCGAGGGCTTGTACCGCTCCGGCTCCGGCGAGGAGGCCAGCCGCGAGCGCGGCGACGGTCGCGAAGCGCCCCACGAGCTGCGCGAGCAGACGGGAGCGCTGCGCTTCGGGAAGCGAGCGTGTAGCTGCTGGCGCTAGCGCCACCAACCCCACGAGACCCCCGAACCACACGCTCGCCGCGAGCGCGTGCGCTACCGCGCTCGCCTTGACGAGCAGGCCGGCGGCCGCGGCGTGGCCGGCAATTGGCGAGAGCGAGGCGGCGACGGCGGCCAGCACCCCCGCCAACAGGACGGGGCGCCGCGAGAACTGCCCGACGCCGTTGCCGCGGCCGCGGATCAGCCCGAACACCGCCACGCATCCTGCGAGACCGAGCACCACAGCGCGCGCCGCCCAGAGCAGGCCGAAACGCGTCGCCGTGACCTCGACGAGTAGCGCGGGCTCCACCGCCGAGACCAGATCGCGACCGCTGGCTGTAGCGGCCTGGCAGACGAGCGCGACGAGCGCCGACACCGCCCCGACGAGGGCCGCAGCGGTCGCAACCGTGTAGCCGCGGCGAAGGAGCAAGCCGGCTGCTCGCCTCACGTGGTCTTCGGCGAGCACCACCACGCCCCGCGCTCGGCCGCGCCGCTGGCACACGCGGCTTGTAGCGCTGCCGCCGAAGAACGCCAGCAGCCCGCAACCGACGACCACGGCCGCCGCCAGGTACGAGAGCCACCGCGTCGCCGCGAACGCGAACCTCGTGCTCCCGGCGGTGGTGGATCGGTCGACCAGCTCGGCCACGCTCGGACCGTCGGCATCGCCGCGCCCGACAGCGAACGCGATGCCACCCGCGACGGGGTGCGAGTCGGCCGACACCACGCGATAGACAGCCACGTAACGACCGGGAGCGAGCCGGTGGCCGATGCGAACCGCGATCGCGTCTGCCCGGCCTGGCGGCTGGAACGCTCGCCCGTCGTCGACACGCTCCCCTCGCTGGTCGTAGACGCGTACGCTGCCAAAGGTCGCTTCGACCGGTTCGTTGAAGCGGAAAGCGACGGTTCGCGGGCTGTGCCGCAGGACGGCGTCCGCGCGGGGAGTCGAATCGACGAGCACGGCGTGCGCCCAGGCTGTGGGTGCGGCCATGCCGCCGACGGCCGCTGCGGCGACGACAAGGGCAGCTATGAGCGTGAGCCGACGGTGTGGTACGGCGCGGCCTTCCAGCGTGCGTCGCGCCCGCAGCGTTGCGACGCACGCACTGCCTTGCCGCGGGTCGCCGGGCACCGCTCTGGATGTGTCCGTCATGGCAGCTACCGGCGGCTACGCGTGCCGACGGACCGGGTCACCAAGCTTGCGCACGGCGTGGCCGGAGGCGAGCGCGCCAGCGGCGCTTCGCCACGACCGCGAGCGTGCCGGCGCCCGCAACCGCTACGAGCGCGGGGAGCGCCCAGGCCGGCGGTCCGCCGCCAGCTCTCCCTCGCCACCAGAGAGCGCCGACGATCGCCGCGCGCCTTCCGTCGACAGCGACCGGAACCCGCCAGCGAAAAACGAGTGTTCGCTGCGACCTGTCGCGGACCTGGGGCGGCAGCCGCTTCGCCATCCAGTGGATCCGATGGTCGTGCCAGGCGAAGCGTCCCGTTCTCCCGATCACCTGCCAGCGCGGGCGCCCGTCACGTGTTCGCACGCTCGTCGGCAGCTCGGCTGTGCCCCAGCGGTCCCGGTTCAGGTAGTACGCGGGGGAGTTGACGTTGACGCGGACCGTCCCGTCCGCCGCGATCGCGGCGTAGGGCTCGCCGTCGTAGCCGAAGACGAGCACGCGTCGGCCGCGCGCTCTGAGCTCGAGCGCGTCATCGAAATTGAGGACCCGCGCCGAAATGCCGCTGAAGGCGGGGACGACGCGTTCCACGCGCGATTCGAAGTTCGGATCGCCTTGGTGAGCTAGCGCTGCGGGTGCGCACAGCAAAGCGCCAGCTGTGACGCCCCCAGCGATGCGCGACAAGCGCATGCCGTTGGTACCTCCGTTCGTTGGTGCGGGCGCCGCCTGGGGCGCCGCGCAGGGCTACTCAACGTGCAGCCGTCGCGAACGGTGGCGCCCGCAAACCACGCTTGCGCCCGAGGAGTGACGCTCGACGTGGAACGCAGGACTGTGGTCCGAGGCGCGGTCGGGAGCAGGAGGGGCGACGCCTTTCAGTGCGACGCGCGAAGCGCTCGCGAAGCAGCTCGATCTGCCGCTCGCCGGGGTAACGGCCGAAGACCAGCGCGAGGAGCAGGAAGACGAACGGCGCGAACAACAGGGCGGCGCTCGGTGAGATTTGCGCCACGAGCGGAAGGGCCGCCGCCGCCGCGCAGCCCGCAGCAACTACGAACCATGGCAGCTGTGGCCGTCGCGGCATCGGCGGGGGATCGTACAGCGGCTCGTTACCTGTGGTCGCTCGACGAGGCACGCAGCGAACTCCGCGCCCACCGCTGGCCGGCGCGATCTAATCGGTCGGGCAGCGGGGTCGGCGCCCCGATTCTCGGTCACGCAGGATGTCCTGGGAGCTCGCGGCGCCTCACGCGACCGGCCTAGCGCGTTAGCCTGGCCGGACCGTGCCGGCCAACGAGAGCACACTACGCACCACCCCGCTGCGCGACCGGCACTTGGCCGCTAAAGCGAAGCTCGTCCCCTTCGCCGGCTGGGAGATGCCGCTTCAGTACAGCGGGATCGGCAGCGAGCACCTCGCTGTTCGCCAGCGTGTGGGTGTCTTCGACGTCTCGCACATGGGCCAACTCGAGGTGGTCGGCGCTCGCGCCGAAGCGCTCGTCGAGCGGCTTGTCACCGCGCGGATCACGGGGCTCGAGGTGGGAGCGGCCCGCTACGGCGTGGTCTGCCGCGAGGACGGCGGCTGCCTCGACGACGTCATCGTCTACCGGCTCGCCGACGAACGTTTCCTCGTCGTAACGAACGCCGCCAACCACGAGCGCGACCGCGATTGGTTCGAACGGCACGCCAGCGAGTTCGGCTGCACGATCCGTGACCGGCGCGACGAGTTCGCGATGCTGGCGGTGCAAGGTCCCGCGGCGCGTGCCCTCGTCGCCTCCCTGGTCGAGACCGAGGGAGCGAGCGCCGACCCGTTGCCCCTTCTGCCGCCGCGCATGCGTTGCCGCACGCTGCGCGTCGCCGGCGTCACCGCGCTCGCCTGCGGCACCGGTTATACCGGCGAGGACGGGCTCGAGCTCTTGGTCGCCCCCGACGCGGCCGGGGCGCTCTGGGACGCCCTCGTGGCCGCCGGGGCGCAACCCTGCGGCCTGGGCGCGCGCGACACGCTGCGGATCGAGGCCTGCCTGCCGCTCTACGGCAACGAACTCAGCGAGCGGCGCACACCGCTCGCCGCCGGCCTCGACTTCTGTGTCGCTTTCGGCACCGGCTTTATCGGCGAGGAGGCGTTGCGGGCCAGCGCGCCGCCGGCGGAGCTGCTCGTTCCGCTGCTCGCCGACCGGCGGACGATCCCGCGCGCCGGCTGCCCGGTGCGCTGCCGCGAGGGTGGCGAGGCTGTCGGCGAGGTGACGAGCGGCACCTTTTCGCCACTTTTGCGGCGCGGCATCGCGCTCGCCTACGTACCGCGCGCCTGCGCCGTGCCCGGCACGACTGTGGATGTCGAGATCCGCGGGCGTGTGCACACCGCCACGGTGGCGCGCAAGCCGCTCCACCGCACGGCCGGGGGCGCAGCGAGCAGCGACGACGACGGGCGCGCGGGTTAGCGTTCACACTGCGCTCGTCTCTACGAGCGCCACCGGTGTGGCCGTGCCGCGCCGGCCGACCGTACGCGACAAGGAGGAGCCTGCTTTGGCGGAAGAGCACTACCCCGACGACCTGCGCTACCACCCCGAGCACGACTGGGCTCGCATCGAAGGCGACACCGCCACCTTCGGGATCACCTGGTACGCACAGGACTCGCTCGGCGAGGTCGTGTTCTTCGACGCGCCGGAGGTCGGAACCCAGGTGCGCAAAGACGAGCCCTACGCCGAAGTCGAGTCGGTGAAGGCCGTCTCCGACGTCTTCGCGCCGTTGTCAGGCGAGGTGATCGCCGTCAACGAGGAGCTCGAGGAGCACCCCGAGCTGATCAACGAGGACCCCTACGGCCGGGGGTGGCTCGTGCGGGTGCGACTCGCTGACCCGAGCGAGGCCGACGAGCTGATGGACGCCGCCGCCTACCGCGATCTGCTGCAATCGCAGGAGTGACGTCCGTTCGCTACACGTCGCTCGCCGCCGAGGAGCGCCAACGGATGTTGGCTCGTCTCGGCGTGTCGTCGATCGAGGAGCTCGTCGCCGGCGAGATCCCCGAGGGTGTCAGGCTGCGACGGCCGCTCGACATCGCCCCTGGTCTCTCCGAGCAAGAGGTGTACGACGAGCTGCGCTGTCTGGCGGAGCGCAACGGCGATGCCGACACCTGGACGGTGTTCGCCGGCGCGGGCATGTACGACCACTACGTGCCGGCGGTGGTCGACGAGATCGTCCGCCGCTCGGAGTTCCTCACCCCGTACACCCCCTACCAGCCCGAGGTCTCGCAGGGGACGCTGCAGGCGATGTTCGAGTTCCAGACCGCGATCTGCGAGCTGACCGGGTTGGAGGTTGCGAACGCCGCCGTCTACGACGGGGCGAGCGCGGTCGCCGCCGCGGCCTACCTCGCGAAGCTCGACAACCGGCGCTCGCGGGTGGTCGTGTCGCGCGGCGTGCACCCGCACGCGCGCGCGGCGCTCGCCACGCACGCGCACGGATTCCGCATGACCGTTGAAGAGGTGCCGCTCGCCGCCGACGGGACGACCGACCGCGCGGCGTTGGCTGCCGCGGTCGACGACGACACCGCCTGCGTCGTCGTCCAACAGCCGAACTTCCTCGGCTCGGTCGAGGATCTGGCGGCGCTCGCCGAGCCAGGGCGCGAGCGCAAGGCCGCGATCGTCTGCGTCGCCGACCCGCTGACGCTCGGGGTGCTCGAGGCTCCCGGCCGCCTCGGCGCCGACATCTGCGTCGGCGAGGGGCAGGCGCTCGGCAACCATCTGCAGTTCGGCGGCCCGAGTTTCGGTTTCTTCGCCGCTCGCGAGCGCTACCTGCGGCGCATGCCTGGACGGATCGCTGGCCGCACTCGCGACGTCGAGGGTCGCCCGGGCTACGTGCTGACGCTGCAAACGCGCGAACAGCACATCCGGCGCGAGCGCGCGACGCACAACATCTGCACCGCCCAGCAGCTGAACGCCCTCGCCGGGCTCGTCTACCTGTCGTGGCTCGGTCGGCGTGGCATCGTCGAGCTCGGCGAGCTGCTCGTGCGGCGCACCCACTTCGCGCGCGAGCGGCTCGGGCTCGAAGCGATCAACCCTGGCCCGGTGGTGCGCGAGTTCGCCGTCCGCGTGCCCGACCTCGACGGCCTGTTCGAACGCGCGCTGGCCGAGCGCATCATCCCCGGCGTGCGCCTCGGCCGTTTCTACCCCGAGTATCCCGACGGCCTGCTGGTGGCGATCACCGAGCGGCGGTCGCGCAGCGACATCGAGCGCCTCGCGCACATCGTCGCCGAGGTACGCGAGCTCGCGCCGGCGGCAGCTCCCGCCCGCGAGGAGGCGCCGGCGTGACCGAGGTTCGCGACACTGCGCGCGACCCCCAGCCGTTCGGCGAGGAGCTGACGATCTTCGAGCGCTCGCGACCGGGGCGGCGCGCCGGCACGCTGCCCGACGACGACGTTCCCGCGCCGCCCGTCGCCGAGCTCCTGCCCGAGCGCTTCCGCCGCAGCGAGGCGCCGCGCCTGCCCGAGGTCTCAGAGCCCGAGCTCGTGCGCCACTTCGTCGGCCTTTCGCGGCGCAACTTCCACCTCGACCGCGGCTTCTATCCGCTCGGCTCGTGCACGATGAAGTACAACCCGAAACTGCACGAGCGCCTCGCCGCCCTGCCCGGCTTCGCGCGTCTGCACCCGCTCGCGCCAGACGAGCTCGCACAGGGAGCGCTCGAGTTAATGTGGCGCCTCGAGCGGGCGCTCGCCGAGATCGCGGGCCTGCCCCACGTAACCCTCCACCCTGGTGCCGGCTCGCAAGGAGAGCTGTGCGGCCTCTTGGTGACGCGCGCCTACCACGAGGAGCGCGGGGAGGAGCGTACCAAGGTGTTGATCCCCGACACCGCCCATGGCACCAACCCGGCGACGGTGACGATGGCCGGTTACGAACCGGTGGCGGTGGGCACGGCCGCCGACGGCGGCGTCGACGTCGACGACCTGCGCGCCAAGGTCGACGAGCGCACGGCGTGCTTGATGCTCACCAACCCCAACACGCTCGGGCTGTTCGACCGCAACATCGCCGAGATCGCGCGCATCGTGCGCGGGGTCGGCGCCACGCTCTACTACGACGGCGCCAACCTCAACGCGGTGATGGGCCTCTCGCGCCCGGGCGACATGGGCTTCGACATCGTCCACTTCAACCTTCACAAAACCTTCACCCAGCCGCACGGGGGCGGTGGGCCGGGGGCGGGACCGGTGGCGGTCGCCGAGCACCTCGAACCGTTCTTGCCGGTACCGGTCGTCGTGCGCGAGCGTCGCGGCGATCGCTTCTTCTATCGCCTCGACCACGACCGGCCGCGCTCGATCGGGCGCCTGCGTGGTTTCCAGGGCAACTTCTCGACCTTCGTGCGCGCCTACGCCTACATCCGCGCGCTCGGCGGCGAGGGGTTGCGCGAGGTCTCGGAAACCGCCGTGCTCAACGCCAACTACCTGCGCGCCCGCCTCGCCGAGGGTCGCGCCGGGCGCTACCTCGAGCCGGCGTTCGACCGCACCTGCATGCACGAGTTCGTACTCTCGGCGCGGCGCGCGCGCGACGAGCTGGGGGTGCGGGCGCTCGACATCGCCAAGCGCCTGCTCGACTGGGACGTGCACCCGCCCACCGTGTACTTCCCGCTGCTGGTCGACGAGGCGCTGATGATTGAGCCGACCGAGACCGAGCCGGTTGAGCGTCTCGACCACTTCGCCGAAGCGATCGAGGCGATCCTCGAGGAGGCCGAGCGCAACCCCGAGATCGCCCGCAACGCGCCCTACGACACCCCCGTGCGCCGGCTCGACGAGGCCGCTGCCGCGCGCCGGCCGGTGGTGCGGCTCGACCTGGACAGCGTTGCGTCCGTCGGTTAGTAAGCGTCGAGGACGCTGTTCTTTCAACGAGGGAGGAGTCGAATGATCGAGGGCTTGACGCAGAACGACTTCCCGCTCACGCTCGACCACGCGCTGCGGCGGATGGCGCGCGTGTACCCAGACTCCCAGGTCGCGACGTTCGACGGCAGCGGCATCGCCCGCCAGAGCTTCGGCGACACCGTCGAGCGCGCCGAACGGCTGGCAGCGGCGCTGACGCGGCTCGGAATCGGCGCGGGCGATCGGGTAGCGACCTTCGCCTGGAACAACGCGCGCCACTTCGAGCTGTACATGGCGGTGCCGTGCATGGGCGCCGTCCTGCACACGCTCAACATCCGCTTGTTTCCCGACCAGCTCGCCTACATCGTCAACCACGCACGCGACCGCGTGATCTTCGTCGACGCGTCGCTCGTGCCGGCGTTGGCACGTGTCGCCGAGCGCTTCGAGACCGTCGAGCGCTACGTGGTGCTCGGCGATCGTGCTGCGGCTGCGACCGCCGAGGGCGAGCTGCCCGGCGAGGTGCTTGCCTACGAGGAGCTCCTCGCCGCCGAGTCGCCTGGCTACGCGTGGCCCAAACTCGACGAGCGCGCTGCGTGCGGGCTCTGCTACACGAGCGGCACGACTGGCAACCCGAAGGGCGTTCTCTATTCGCACCGCTCGACCGTGCTGCACGCCCTCGGCAGCGCCGTCGGCGAGGCGATGGGCTACTCGAGCGACGACCGCGTGCTGCCCGTCGTGCCGATGTTCCACGTAAACGCCTGGGGGATCCCCTACACGTGCGCGCTCGTGGGTGCCGACCTCGTCTTTCCCGACCGGCACCTGCAGGCCGAGCCCCTCGCGCGGCTCATCGAGGGCGAGCGCGTCACCGTAACCGCCGGCGTTCCGACGATCTGGATGGACCTCTTGCGCTACGCCGACGAGCACCACCCCGACCTCTCGAGCTTGCGCATGGTCATTTGCGGCGGGGCGGCGGTGCCGCTCGCGCTGATGCAAGCGTTCGAAGAGCGGCACGGCGTGCGCGTCATCCAGGCTTGGGGGATGACCGAGATGAGCCCGCTCGGCTCGGTGGCGCGCCCGCCCGCGGGCCTCCCGGCAGATGAGCACTGGCGTCTGCGTGCCACCCAAGGACGGATCGTGCCGCTCGTCGAGGCGCGGATCGTCGACGACGACGGCAACGAGCTGCCCTGGGACGGCCGGTCGGTCGGCGAGCTCGAGGTGCGCGGCCCGTGGATCGCGCGCGACTACTACGAAGACCCGACGGGGCGCGACAAGTTCCACGACGGTTGGTTGCGCACCGGCGACATCACAGCGATCGACGAGCGCGGCTTCATCCGTATCACCGACCGCGCCAAGGACGTGATCAAATCAGGCGGCGAGTGGATCTCGTCGGTCGAGCTCGAGAACCAGCTGATGGCCCACCCGGCGGTGCGCGAAGCAGCGGTTATCGCGCGGCCCGACGAGCGCTGGAGCGAGCGGCCGCTGGCGTGCGTGGTGCTCGAACCCGGTCGCAGCGCCGAGCCGGCGGAGCTGCGCGAGTTCCTCGCCGAGCGGGTGGCGAAGTGGTGGCTGCCCGACGCGTTCGCCTTCGTCGCCGAGATCCCGAAGACCAGCGTCGGCAAGTTCGACAAGAAGGTGCTGCGGGCGATGCTCGAACGCGGCGAGCTAGCGGTGCAGGAGGCCGTCGCGGCGAGCGAAGTGCGCCGCGGCTGAGATCGCGCGCACGGCCCGGCGCGTCGCCGGCGCGGCGTAGCGGCCGCTGCTGCCAGCGGCGGGCGTAGACTGCCGGCCGATGCGCATCTTCAGCGGCATCCAGCCGACCGGGCGCAAGCACCTCGGCAACTACATCGGGGCGATCCGCCAGTACGTCGACGGACAGGAGCGCGGCGACCCGGCGATCTACTGCATCGTCGACCTGCATGCGATCACCGTGCCGCACGACCCGCAGGCGCTGCGGCGCTCGGTCTACGACACGCTCGCCTTGCTGCTCGCTGCCGGTCTCGATCCCGACCGCTGCGTCCTTTTCCGCCAGTCGGACATGCCCGAACACACCGAGCTGTGCTGGCTTTTGTCGGCGGTCACCGCCTACGGCGACCTCACGCGCATGCACCAGTTCAAGGAGAAGTCGCAGCGCCAGCGCGAGCTCGTGTCCGCCGGGCTGTTCTTCTATCCAGTGCTGCAGGCGGCCGACATCCTCCTCTACCGCACCGACGAGGTGCCGGTGGGCGAGGACCAGCGCCAACACCTGGAGCTGGCGCGCGACGTCGCCGAGCGGTTCAACGCCCGGTTCGGCGAGATCCTCACGGTCCCCCGCCACCGCATCCCCGAGGTGGGGGCGAAGATCATGGATCTTCAGGACCCCACGAGCAAAATGTCGACCACCGCCGAGTCGACGGCCGGTGTGATCTTTATCGACGAGGAGCCCGACGAGATCCGGCGCAAGGTTCGCGCCGCTGTCACCGACCCGGGGCGGGAAATCGTTCGTAGCTCCGACAAGCCAGGGATCAGCAACCTGATCGAGATCATGGCCGTCGTTCGCGGTGTGAACCCTGCCGACGTCGAGCGCGAGTTCGCCGGTCGCGGCTACGCCGAGTTCAAGCAGGCCGTAGCCGAGGCGGTGGTCGAGTTCCTGCGACCGGTGCGCGAGCGCTACCGCGAGCTGCGACCCGACGAGGAGGCGCTCGAGCGCACGCTCGCCGACGGTGCCGAACGAGCGCGCGAGCTCGCCCGGCCGGTGCTCGCCGACGTTCGCCGCGCAATGGGCTTCGGTCCCGCGGTCCGCCAGCCCGTTTAGGCTCGTCTCGATGCAGCTCGCCGCCCTCGACCTCGAGCTCGACGCGTTCGAGGGCCCGTTCGACCTTCTGCTAGCGCTCGTGCTCAGCGAAGAGGTCGACCTGCGCGACGTCGAGCTCGCCGCCGTCGTCGTCGCATATGTCGACCATCTCGAGCGCCAGCGACGCCTCGATCTCGAGGCGATCACCGAGTTTCTTGTCCTGATCGCCGCGCTGCTCGAGATCAAGTCGCGCTTGTTGCTGCCCCAGGACGAGAGCGACGACGCGGACGAGCTCGGCCCGCAGGAGGCGGCCGAGGAGCTTCTGGCGCGGATGGTCGAGTACGCGCGCTTCCGCAAGGCAGGTGCGTGGCTGCGCGAACGGCTCGCCGCCGAGTCCGCCTACCGCTTCCGGCAAGTGCCGTTGCCGGCATCTCTGCGCCAGGTGGCGCTCGAAACGGCGCGCCCGGTGTACGACCCGGAGCGGCTGGCGCGCGCGATCGGCGACCTCTTGCGCACGCCGCCGCCGATCGACACCAGCCACGTGCGCCGACCTGTGGTGCCGCTGAGCGACCGCGTCCGCCACCTGCGCGCGCTGCTCAGCGCGCGCGCCACTTTCTCTTTCGACGACGCTGTTCGCGGCGCCGACCGGCTCACCGAAGCGGTAACGTTGCTGGCGCTGCTCGAGCTCTACAAGGCCGGCGAGCTCGATTGGGAGCAGAGCGAACCGTTCGGGCCGATCACGGTGCGCCGCGCAGGGCAGCGGCGGCCGCCCGGATCGAGCGCCGTGGCGCCAATTGCGACGAGCGCTGTCGGCGAGGCGAAGGCGTGACGGTGCCGGGCGACCGCGCTGCGAACGAGCGCCTGTCGGAGCTCGCACGCCGCGCCGAGGCGCTGCTCTTTCTCGCCAGCGAGCCGCTGCGCCTGGAGGCGTTGGCGGAGGCGCTGGAAGCCGACGAAGAGCAGGTGGCGGCGGCCCTCGGCGAGCTGGAACGGGCGCTCGCCGACGGCGGCCACGGTCTCGTCGTGCGGCGCTTGGCCGGGGGGTTCGCACTCGCCACCCACCCCGACGCGGAGGCCGCGGCGCGACGGTTGTTCGCGCGGCCGCGCACGCCGCCGCTGACGCAGGCCCAGGCCGAGTGCCTGGCGATCGTCGCCTACTTGCAGCCGGTGTCGCGCCCCGAGGTGGCGCGTATCCGCGGTGTCGCTTCGGAGTCGGCGCTCGCCACGCTCGTCGAGCGCGGGTTGATCGAGGAGGCCGGGCGGTCGCGCTTCGGCGCCGTTATGTACCGCACGACGCCGCTGTTCGAGCGCCTGTTCGGGCTCGAGGCGATCGACCGGTTGCCCGATCCGCGCCGCTTCGATCCCTCGCCCGAGGAGGTCGGGGAGCTGCGCGAGCGGCTTCTGCGCGCCGGCGAATAGCGCGCCAGCGACTAGCCGCCCGCCACGGCGGCGAGCGGCTGGCGAGCTGCGAGCTGGCCGCAGGCCGCGGCGATCTCGCGACCGCGCGTCAACCGCACCGTCGCACGCACGCCGCGCTCCTCGAGCGCGCGGCGGAAGGCGTCGATCGCTCGCCGGCTCGAGCCACGGTAGGGGGCGTCGGTGGGGTTGTAGGGGATGAGGTTGACGCAGAACGCCTCGCGCGGGCGCAAGAGAGCGGCTAGCTCGAGCGCCTGCTCGTAGCGGTCGTTGACGCCAGCGAGCATCAGGTACTCGACGAACACCTGGCGCCGGCGGTGCCGCCACCACTTGCGGCAGGCGTCGAGCACGGCAGCGATCGGGTAGCGCTCGTTGATCGGCATCAGCTCGCTGCGCAGGGCGTCGTTCGGGGCGTGCAGCGAGAGCGCCAAGCGCACCGGTGGGCCCTCGCGGGCGAGCCGTTCGATCCCCGGCAGCCAACCGACGGTCGAGATCGCGGTGCGACGGTGGGCGATGCCGATGTCGGGCAACCGCTCGCAGGCCGCGAGCACGGCGTCGAGGTTCATCAACGGTTCGCCCATGCCCATGAAGACGGCGTGTGTCGGTCGCTCGTCGCGCCGGAAGTGCAGCGCTTGGTCG
>BEIR01000016.1 GCA_002898855.1 bacterium HR41 | reverse complement strand
ACCATGTGGTGGGCGTTGTCGCCACGCTCCACGCCAGCGTGCACGGTGAGACCGGCAGTGCTTGCCACGGCGCGCAGGAATTCGACGCACAGCTCGACCTCGAAATCAGCCACCTGCTGGCGCGGGAAGACGGCATCGAGGCGTGCGTACGGGCGGCCGGAGATGTCGATCACGCACCACGCGAGCGCGTCGTCCATCGCGACACGCGCCTCGCCGAAGCGACAGATGCCGTGGCGGTCGCCGAGCGCACGGTCGAGCGCGCGCCCGAGGGCGAGCCCGGTGTCCTCGACGGTGTGGTGCGGCCCCGTCGCGAGGTCGCCGTCGACGCGAACATCGAGGTCGATCTTCCCGTGACGCGCCACGGCGTCGAGCATGTGGTCGAAGAAACCAACCCCGGTGCTGCGCTCGCCCGCACCGCTGCCGTCAAGGTCGAGCGCGAGCCGCACGTGCGTTTCGCGCGTGCGGCGCTCAACCTCGGCGTAGCGCTTGTCAGCGGCGGCGTCTGCGTTCACGCTTCGACCTCTCGGCGTGGCTCGCTTCGAGCGTTCGCCTCTGCGTCTGACGGTACAGGAGCGGCCGCGTCGTGCGCGTTTTCGCGCCCGCTCTCCGATTCGCGACGCTCGCTCGACCCGTCTAGCTCGCTAGCTCGTTCGAGACGCAGTTCGAGCGAGCGTGCGTGCGCGACGAGCCCCTCGTAGCGGGCGATCAGCGCTCCCGCCCGAGCGAGCTCGTCGAGCGCTCGCCCGGGGATCGCGACCGTCGCCATCCGCCGCTGGAACGTCGCTGCCGATACCGCGCTCTGGAAGCGCGCGGCGCCACCGGTCGGGAGGATGTGGTTCGAGCCGGCGACGTAGTCGCCGAGCGCGGTCGCAGCAGCAGCCCCGACGAAAACGCAGCCGGCGTTCCGCACCTCTGCGGCGAGCGGCTCGGCGCGCGCGCCGACGAGCTTGAGGTGCTCGGGGGCGATCGCCTCGCAGAGCGCCAGACCGTCCTCGAGAGAAGCGACCGGGCACAGCGCGATCGGTGTTTCGAAATGGCCGCCGAGCGCCGCTGCCAGCTGCCGCAGCTGCCGCTCCAACGTCGCCAACCAGGTGTGTTCGGGCGCCACCGCAGCGACAAGACCGTCGGGGCCGTGCTCAGCCTGCGCCAGCAGGTCGGCGGCGACGAGCTCGGTGTCGGCGTCGCTATCGGCAAGCACGACGAGCTCGCTCGGCCCCTGGACCGCATCGACCCCAACGTGGCCGAACACCTGCCGTTTGGCTTCCTGCACCCAGCGGTTGCCGGGGCCGGCGATGAGGTCGACTGCCCGCAGCGTCTCGGTGCCGTAGGCCAGCGCCGCGATCGCCTGCGCCCCGCCCACGCGCCACACCTCGTCGACCTCGAGAAGCGCACACGCGGCGAGCGTCGCATCGGCGATCCTCCCGTCGGGACCGGGCGGCACGCACACCACAAGCTCGGCGACGCCCGCGGCGCGCGCGGCGGCGGCGCCCATAACCACCGTCGACGGGTAGGCCGCGCGGCCGCCGGGCACGTAGAGACCGGCGCGGCGCACTGGCAGGCGGCGCACGGCGATGCGGTGCCCCTGCGGAAGCTCGACGGTCTCGGCCTCCGGGCCGAGGGCGAGCGTCGCCACGCGCTCGACGTTGCGAGCCGCCAGCATCAGTGCGTCGAGCAGCGCGCTGTCGGCACGAGCACGGGCGGCGGCGATCTCGTCGGGCGCGACGCGCACGCCGCCCGCAGCGAGCTCGACACCGTCGATCTCGGCGCTGAGGGCTAGGAGGGCGGCGTCCCCGCCGTCACGTACGCGGGCGATGATCGCGCGGACGCGGTCCTCGATACTCGCGCCCGTCGGCTGCAGCGCACGCACGCGTGCGGCGCTGCTGCCCTGCTCGAGCCAAACGATCGGCGGCGTGCGGCCTTCCTCCATCGTGGCCTGCACGCTACCGAGGACTGCCTTCGCCGGAGCGCCCGCCGGGAGGCGCACCGCCGTTGACCACGGCTTTGACACGCTCCACGAACTCGTCGAGAGCGCGCGCCTTGAGCTTGTGAGCGACCGGGTTGGCGATCAGCCGTGCGGTCGAGGTCGCGATCTCCTCCACCACCTGCAAACCGTTCTCGGCGAGCGTACGGCCGGTCGCAGTGAGGTCGACGATCCCGTCGGCTAGTCCGCAACGCGGCGCGATCTCGACCGAACCTTTGACCTCGACGACCTCGACGTGGCGCCCGGTTCGCGCGAAGTACTCGCGCGTCGTGCGCGGGTACTTGGTCGCGACACGCATGCGGCCGAGACGGCGCAGCGACTCGCCTAGCGCGTCGCTACCGGACGCCGCTGCCAGCACCATCCGGCAGCGGCCGTACCCGAGGTCGAGGAGCTCGTATACGTCGCGGTCGCTCTGTTCGCAAATAACGTCCTTGCCGGTGATCCCGAGGTCGGCCGCCCCGTGCTCGACATAGGTGGGGACGTCGCTCGGTCGCATGGTCACGATCCCGAGCTCAGGGAAGAGCAGCCGCCGCTCGTTTTTCCTGATCGAGTCCGTGTCGTAACCGAGGCGATCGAGCAGCGCGAGCGTTTCCTGGAACAGCGCCCCGCGGGGTATCGCCAGGACGAGTCCCGCGAGTGACGAGCGTTCGCCCGGTGCGCTGCTCATGCTCGTGTCCGCTCCTCGGCTGCTTGGGCGAGGTGGACACGCTGCAGGTCGAATGCGACACCGAAACCGGTCAGGTCGCGGCCGAAGCGCGCGACGAGGTCGTCGTAGCGGCCACCGCCGCCGACAGCGAAGCCGACCGCCGGATCGTAGAACTCGCAGACGATGCCGGTGTAGTAGGCGAAGTCGCGACGCAAACCGAGATCGAGGATCACACGTTCACCGTGACCGGCGGCGGCAAGGCGCTCGAATAGGCCGCGAAGGCGCGCGGCACAAGCCGGCACGAGATCGGCGACCAGCTCCAGCACCTCGGGCCCGCCACGAGCGTTCGCCGCGGCGACGGCTCGCTTCGCCGCGGTCGTCGGTAGCGCGCCGGCGAGACGCTCCACCGCCACGAGGTCGCGCCTCCCGAGCGCTGCGAGCAAAGCCCGCCGCGCTTCATCGTCGACACCGAGCGCCGCCAACAACTGCGGATAGAGGGCGGCGTCACCGATCCCGACCCGGTGGCGCTCCAAACCGCAGCGCTCGAGACCGGCGAGCGAGAGTGCGATCACTTCGGCCTCGCCGTCCGGCTCGGCCACGCCCAGCAGTTCGATCCCGGCTTGCAGGAACTCGTGTGGCTGGTCGGCACGCACCGGTCCGGTGCGGTAGGCGTGAGCGAAGTAGCACACCCGCAGTGGCGGCCTTTCGGCGGCGAGGCGTGTAGCTGCGAGCCGCGCGATCGGGATCGTCATGTCCGAACGCAGCGCTAGGGCTCGCCCGTGCTCGTCGAACAGTTTGTAGGCCGCTTTGGCGGCATCCGGGTCGCCGAGCCGCAAGACCTCTTCGAACTCGAGCGCCGGGGTCCAGACCTCGCCGTAGCCGGCCGCAACGAACGTGCTGCGCAGCACGTCGGACAGCTCGCGCAGCTCGCGCATCTCGTCGGGCAGCACGTCCCGCATCCCGGCCGGCAGACGGCGGGCGAGGGGCGCGGTGGCCGCGACGGGGTCGGTTGATGCGCTTGGGAACAGCAATTACAGCGCGCCCGCCGTGCCGCGTGCGGCGCGCAGCACGATCGGTTCTTCCGGTGACCCGACCCGTTCGATGCGTGCACCGAGCGCGCGCAGGCGCTCATCGATCCGCTCGTAGCCGCGGTCGATCTGGCGGACGTTGCCGATCTCTGAGACCCCTTCGGCGCAGAGCGCGGCAATCAGCAAAGCCATGCCGGCGCGGATGTCGGGGCTTTCGAGCCGTTGCCCGCGCAGTTTGCTGGGGCCGCTGACGACAGCTCGGTGCGGGTCGCACACGATCACGCGAGCGCCCATGCTGACGAGCTTGTCGACGAAGAACAACCGGTTCTCGAACATCTTCTCGTGGATCAGGATCAGACCGTCGGCTTGTGTGGCCATCGCGACCACGATCGAGGTGAGGTCGGCGGGAAACGCAGGCCAGGGGCCGTCCTCGATCTTCGCGACAGCGTTGCCGTCGTCATCGCGGACGCGCAGCGTTTGCCCGGCGGGGACGACGACGTCGCGCCCTTCAAACTCGATCCGGCAGCCGAGCCGTTCGAACGCGATCCGCACCATCCGCAGGTCGTCGGGCACTGTGTCTTTGATCCTCAACTGCCCACCAGTGCAGGCAGCGAGGGCAATGAAGCTGCCGATCTCGATGTGGTCGGGACCGATCGTGAAGTCCGCTCCGCCGAGCTCGCGCCGCCCCTCAACGACAAGCCGGTTCGACCCGATCCCCTCGACGCGCGCACCCATCGCGGTCAGCAGCCGCGCGAGATCCTGGACGTGAGGCTCGGCGGCGGCGTTGTGGATGATCGTGGTGCCGGGCGTCAGCGCGGCAGCCATCAATGCGTTCTCGGTCGCCATCACCGACGGCTCGTCCATGAAGAAGTCGCAGGGCCGCAGGCCGTTGGGCGCGACGATCTCGTAGTGCGCGCCGCTGCGCACTTCGGCCCCGAGAGCACGGAAGGCATCGAGGTGGGGGTCCAGTCGCCGCCGCCCGATCACGTCGCCACCTGGTGGTGGCATCAGCGCGCGACCGAAGCGCGCTAGAAGCGGACCGGCGAGCAGGAACGAGGCACGGATTTGGCGTGCCAGCTCGGGATCGACGGCAGTTTCCTTGACCCCGGCAGCACACACCGCGACGACGTTGCGGTCGATCCAGTCGGCATCGGCACCGAGCAGCCGCAGAAGTTCGATCATCGTCTCGACGTCGCGGATGTGTGGGATGTTGCGCAGCACGACGCGCTCCTCCGTGAGGAGCGCGGCGGCGAGCGCGGGAAGCGCGGCGTTCTTGTTTCCTGCCGGCGTGATCGTGCCGGAGAGCGGCACGCCGCCCTCGATTACGAACTTCTCCATGCGTCCCCTGTAGGTCGCTGGCTCGAGGTGGCGGGGCGCCGCAAGCGTAGCGGAGAGCACGTAGCGAGCTTTCGCCACGAGCGCGTCGTCTCCTGTAGGACCGCGCCTGCCCCCGCCGCGTTTCCGTCCGCGCTGCGCACTAGCCTGTCGAACAGGTGTTCGTGTCGACTTGCCCTCGGGACAGTGCGCCCACGACACTTAGCGCACGCGTCGTTCGCGCGCTCGACTTCGCCGTGCGCCTCGCGACGCTAGAGGCGTACTGTCTGCGAGCTGAAGCGGCGGCGTCGGCACGGCCGCGCCCGACATACACGGCGACATCGCGTGTCGCCGCCGACCCTGCGACATGCGTTGCTGCCGCATCGGTTCGTAGGCGCCCGGCGGGCTCGCCGAAGCAGGCCGCCCACGCCCGCGTTATCACCGGCGGCTAACGAGCTCGCGGCTAGCCGCGGATCTCTGCCTCCCACTCGCCCCGCTGTCGCGCCACCCTGATGCGCACGCTTGCGTCCGCGCCGGGTGGGTCGACCTCGAACTCCGCCTCGTCCTCGTGCGCGCCGGGGGCGTCGTGAACGCGCACCAATCGCAGTGCCAGATCTGCGAGTTCGGGACGTTCGCTTCGCAGCGCTCGACGCGCCGCTGCTTCGAGTACTTCCCGCCGCCAGGTCGGGTCCGCTGCCTGCGCCTCGGCGAGGCGTCGCTCGACGGCCGCGAGGTGACGCTCGAGTTCTGGCGCCAAAGCCTCCGCTCGACGGCGAGCCGCGACCATGCCGGCCAGGAAGGCGACGACCACCACGAGGACGATCGCGAGCACCACTATTTCGAGGGCGTTCACGCCGAGCAGGGTACACACCCCGGTCGCCGCCAGGGACCAGTACCGCTCTGGTTGCGCACCCAGCTCTCCAGCTTGGAGCAGCGCTGACCTGACCTCGCCGCCGGAGCACCGCGCGGCGCTTGGCGGGCCGTGCTGCAGCGCGCCAGCGTTATCGGTCGGCGCAGACACCGCCGGGCGAAGCCAAAAAGAATGAGGGCGCGCCGCTAGCGGCGCGCCCTCACAACTCGAATCCGGCGGCGACCTACTCTCCCGGGGGCCTGCGCCCCAAGTACCATCGGCGCTGAGGGGCTTAACTTCTCTGTTCGGAATGGGAAGAGGTGTTTCCCCCTCGCTATAGCCACCGAAAGCTTTTCAAGCTCTATTTCAGCGACTGCATCGAGCCGCGACTACGACCCTTGAAAACCGCACAGTCGGCCCGAGACGCGCGAAGAAATACCGTCAAGCCCTCGGGCAATTAGTACCGGTCGGCTGAACGCGTTGCCGCGCTTACACCGCCGGCCTATCACCTGGTGTTCTCCCAGGGCCCTTACTCCCTCGAGGGGATGGGAGAGCTCATCTTGGGGTGGGCTTCCCGCTTAGATGCTTTCAGCGGTTATCCCATCCGGACGTGGCTATCCTGCGGTGCCCCTGGCGGGACAACAGGTACACCAGAGGTCCGTTCACCCCGGTCCTCTCGTACTAGGGGCGACTCCCCTCAACTCTCCAACGCCCGCGGCGGATAGGGACCGAACTGTCTCACGACGTTCTGAACCCAGCTCGCGTGCCGCTTTAATGGGCGAACAGCCCAACCCTTGGGACCGACTTCAGCCCCAGGATGCGACGAGCCGACATCGAGGTGCCAAACCGGGCCGTCGATGTGGACTCTTGGGCCCGATAAGCCTGTTATCCCCGGAGTACCTTTTATCCGTTGAGCGACGGCGCTTCCACTTGCAACCGCCGGATCACTAAGGCCTGCTTTCGCACCTGCTCGACTTGTCAGTCTCGCAGTCAAGCCCCCTTGATGCCTTTGCACTCAACGCACGATTTCCGACCGTGCTGAGGGGACCTTTGCGCGCCTCCGTTACGCTTTAGGAGGCGACCGCCCCAGTCAAACTACCCACCTGCCACTGTCCCTCGCCCGGCTTCACGGGTCGAGGTTAGAAGCCCAGGACACCGAGGGTGGTATCTCAAGGACGGCTCCACGAGAGCCGAAGCTCTCGCTTCACAGCCTCCCACCTATCCTGAGCACGATGCCCCAGACTCCAATAACAGGCTGTAGTAAAGGTTCACGGGGTCTTTCCGTCCAGCCGCGGGTACTCGGCATCTTCACCGAGACTGCGATTTCACCGAGCCCCTCGTTGAGACAGCGCCCAGGTCGTTACGCCATTCGTGCAGGTCGGAACTTACCCGACAAGGAATTTCGCTACCTTAGGACGGTTATAGTTACCGCCGCCGTTTACCGGGGCTTAGCTTCAGAGCTTCGCCGCCCGAAGGCGGCTAACCCCTCCGCGTAACCTTCCGGCACCGGGCAGGCGTCAGCCCCTATACGTCGTCTTTCGACTTAGCAGAGACCTGTGTTTTTGATAAACAGTCGCCTGGGCCTATTCACTGCGGCCCCCTCGGGCTCGGGTCGCGAGGACCGTCACCCTAACGGGGCGCCCCTTCTCCCGAAGTTACGGGGCCAGTTTGCCGAGTTCCTTAACGAGGGTTAGCTCGCTCACCTCGGTATTCTCTACCTGTCCACCTGTGTCGGTTTTGGTACGGGCACGTGGGTCCTGCCTAGAGGTTTTTCTCGGAGGCATGGCGTCCGGGGCTCGCCGGCCCGTAGGCCAGCTGGCATCGCGCCTCCCATCATCACGCTCCCGGATTTGCCTGAGAGCGCTAGGTACACGCTTACCCCTGGTCGACCGTCGCCAGGGTCCCCATAGCCTTCCTCGTCACCCCATCGGTCATCACGGACCCGACGTGGTACGGGAATATCAACCCGTTGCCCATCGGCTACGCCTGTCGGCCTCGCCTTAGGTCCCGACTAACCCTGAGCCGACGAACGTTGCTCAGGAAACCTTGGACAATCGGTGGAAGGGATTCTCACCCTTCTTTCGTTACTCACGCCGGCATTCTCACTTCCCGCGCCTCCACGGCTGGCTTACGCCGCCGCTTCACCGGCACGGGAACGCTCGCCTACCGCCGGTACCGCCGAGGCGGTACCGACCCGCAGCTTCGGTGGGTAGCTTGAGCCCCGTTGAATTTTCCGCGCCCGAGCACTTGACCAGTGAGCTGTTACGCACTCTTTAAAGGATGGCTGCCTCTAAGCCAACCTCCTGGTTGTCTGAGCGCTCGGACATCGTTCCCCACTTAGCTACCACTTTGGGACCTTAGCTGGCGGTCTGGGTTGTTTCCCTCTCGTCCAGGAAGTTTATCCCTCCTGGGCTGACTCCCCGGGTACGCCTGCTGGTCTTCGGAGTTTGCCTGACGTCGGTAACCTGGTGGGGCCCCTAGGCCAAGCAGTGCTCTACGGCCAGCAGGTATTAACCGGAGGCTATACCTAAATATATTTCGGCGAGAACCAGATATCTCCGAGCTTGATTAGCCTTTCACTCCTACCCACAGGTCATCCGCGCAGTTTTTAACCCACGTCGGTTCGGCCCTCCACGAGGTCTTACCCCCGCTTCAGCCTGCCCATGGGTAGATCGCCCGGTTTCGGGTCTATCGCCACCGACTGAACGCCCTGTTCGGACTCGCTTTCGCTGCGGCTCCGCTCATCGCTTAGCCTCGCCAGTGACGATAACTCGCCGGCTCGTTATGCAAAAAGCACGCCGTCACGCCCCGGAGGACGCTCCGACCGCTTGTAGGCGCACGGTTTCAGGTTCTATTTCACTCCCCTTCCGGGGTTCTTTTCACCTTTCCCTCACGGTACTAGTGCGCTATCGGTCGCCAGGGAGTACTTAGCCTTGGAGGGTGGTCCCCCCAGATTCGAACCGGGTTTCACGGGCCCGGTCCTACTCGGGATCAGCCTTCGAGAGAGCTGTCGTCTTTCGCCTACGGGACTATCACCCTCTGTGGTGCCCCTGTTCCAGGGGTCTTCGGCTAGACGCAGCTTTTGTAACTCCCGCCGGGCGGGGCACCGCCCGGACAGACTGTCCCACGACCCCCGACAAGCAACGCGTGCCCGCTTACACTTGCCGGGTTTAGGCTGGTCCCCTTTCGCTCGCCACTACTCGGGGAGTCTCGGTTGATTTCCTTTCCTCGAGCTACTGAGATGTTTCAGTTCGCCCGCTTGCCCTCTCGCCCCTATGTATTCAGGACGAGATGACGCCGTATTACCGGCGCCGGGTTGCCCCATTCGGGAATCCACGGATCACAGCCTGTGCAGCGGCTCCCCGTGGCTTATCGCAGCCGTCCACGCCCTTCGTCGGCTCCTGGCGCCAAGGCATCCACCGTGCGCCCTTACCATCTTGACGGTGAGCTACCGGCCGGGCACGTAGCACCGACCGGTCTCGCGTCTCGGTGACACTTTCGCTCCGCGTGGAGCGATGTGTCTGCCGACTGTGCAGTTTTCAAGGGCCGCACCGGCCGCGACGGAGCGCGGACGCCCCCGAACTAGGGCGCTCGGCCACTCCTGCAGCGGGAGCGGTCCCTGAAAACTCGGCAGCGTACGTGCGCGGCCCGGCCGACGTTCGGGAGCTCTCGAGGCGACCGCGCTGCGGTCGCAGCTCCAGGCTTCTCCCTAGAAAGGAGGTGATCCAGCCGCACCTTCCGGTACGGCTACCTTGTTACGACTTCACCCCAGTCACGAGCCCCACCTTCGACGGCTCCCTCCCCTTGCGGGGTTGGGTCACCGGCTTCGGGTGTTGCCCGCTCCCGTGGTGTGACGGGCGGTGTGTACAAGGCCCGGGAACGTATTCACCGCGGCATTGCTGATCCGCGATTACTAGCGACTCCGCCTTCATGGGGGCGAGTTGCAGCCCCCAATCCGAACCTAGACCGGCTTTTAGGGATTCGCTCCCCCTTGCGGGTTCGCAGCCCGTTGTACCGGCCACTGTAGCACGTGTGTAGCCCTGGGCATAAGGGGCATGATGACTTGACGTCATCCCCACCTTCCTCCGGTTTGTCACCGGCAGTCCCCCATGAGTCCCCGGCAGGCACGTAGCCTCCGCTGGCAACATGGGGCGGGGGTTGCGCTCGTTGCGGGACTTAACCCAACATCTCACGACACGAGCTGACGACAGCCATGCACCACCTGTGCAGGTGCCCCGAAGGGAGACCGGGTTTCCCCGGCTGTCACCTGCATGTCAAGCCCAGGTAAGGTTCTTCGCGTTGCGTCGAATTAAACCACATGCTCCGCCGCTTGTGCGGGCCCCCGTCAATTCCTTTGAGTTTTAGCCTTGCGGCCGTACTCCCCAGGCGGGGCACTTAATGCGTTAGCTTCGGCACGGAGGGAGTCGGCTACCCCCCACACCTAGTGCCCATCGTTTACGGCGTGGACTACCAGGGTATCTAATCCTGTTCGCTCCCCACGCTTTCGCGCCTCAGCGTCAGTACCGTCCCAGCGGGCTGCCTTCGCCATTGGTGTTCCTCCCGATATCTGCGCATTTCACCGCTACACCGGGAATTCCACCCGCCTCTTCCGGACTCTAGCCCGGCAGTATCCACCGGCCTCCCGGGGTTGAGCCCCGGGCTTTCACAGCGGACTTACCGGGCCGCCTACGCGCGCTTTACGCCCAATAATTCCGGGCAACGCTAGCCCCCTACGTATTACCGCGGCTGCTGGCACGTAGTTAGCCGGGGCTTCTTCTGGAGGTACCGTCACCCGGGACCGCTATTCACGGACCGGGCTTCGTCCCTCCTGAAAGGGGTTTACAACCCGAAGGCCTTCTTCCCCCACGCGGCGTCGCTGGGTCACGCTTTCGCGCATTGCCCAAGATTCCCCACTGCTGCCTCCCGTAGGAGTCTGGGCCGTGTCTCAGTCCCAGTGTGGCTGGCCATCCTCTCAGACCAGCTACCCATCGTCGCCTTGGTGAGCCGTTACCTCACCAACTAGCTAATGGGCCGCGGGCCCATCCCGAAGCGGAGGCCGAAGCTTCCTTTCCACCGCCTGCCGCAGCAGACGGAGCACATCCGGTATTAGCCCGAGTTTCCCCGGGTTATCCCGGTCTTCGGGGTAGGTAACCCACGTGTTACTCACCCGTTCGCGGCTTTGCCCCAGGCCGAAGCCTGGTTCGTCGCTCCACTTGCATGTGTTAGGCACGCCGCCAGCGTTCGCCCTGAGCCAGGATCAAACTCTCCACGAAAGACTGTCGTGAGCCTCGAACAGGCTCGACAAGCCTCGTGAAGCCCGTCCGCTCCTGTAGCGGACGAGTCGGTCTGGCTCCTTGCGCAGCCGAAACTGCGCAGGAGTACGGGCCGCCCGCGAGAGCAAGCTCTCGCGTCGCACGCTGCCGAGTTTTCAAGGACCTCTTCCCGCCGCGGCCGGGGACTCCAGCCCGCGGCCGGTTCCGGACGGGGGAGTGTAGCACCGCGCACGGCGAGCGCCCCGCGCGCTGTCCAGATCCTCTGCGCGACTGCGCTCAGATCGTTGCGTCGGGACGAGCGCTGGCCGCGTCGACGAGCCGTACGCGCTTGAAGCGCCTCTTGCCAAGCCGCACGATCGCACCGTCGACGAGCGTTGCGGGGACGTCTTGCGCGTCGCGCGGGAGACGCTCGCCGCCCACCTCCACGGCACCCTGCGCCACAAGCCGCCGCGCCTCTGAGCGCGAGATACCGAACGCATCGGCCAGGAGAGGGGCGACTGCTAACCGTTCGCCCGGCGCAGCGATCGCCACCTCTTCGACGTCGTCGGGAGCTCGCCGTTCTACGTGGATGCGGTTGAAACGCGCCTCGGCTGCGACCGCCGCCTCGGCACCCCAGAACTGCGCGACAACCGCCCGCGCCAGCGCGCGCTTCGCCTCGATCGGCGACAGCGAGCGGTCGCGCGGCGCGTCGAGCAACAGCCGGTAGTAGTCGTCCATCACCGTGTCCGGGATGCGCATCAGCTTCCCGAACATTTCCTCCGGTGGGTCGGTAACACCGATGTGGTTTCCGAGCGACTTGGACATCTTCTGGACGCCGTCGATGCCCGGCAGGATGGGCATGGTGACGATCGACTGGGGAGACTGCCCGTAGGTTTGCTGGATCTCACGCGCGAACAGCAGGTTGAAGGTCTGGTCGGTGCCTCCTAGCTCGACGTCGGCGCGCACCGCCACCGAGTCGTAAGCCTGCAGTAGCGGGTAGAGCAGCTCGAGCAGCGAGATCGGCGTGCCCGCCTCGTAACGCTTGCGGAAGTCGTCGCGGTCGAGCAGCTGTGCGACCGTGGCGCGGCTGGCCAGCGCGAACAGGTCGCTCATCGGCATGTCGAGCCAGGCGCTGTTGCGCACCACCTCGGTGCGGTCGCGATCGAGAACGCGGAAGGCCTGCTCCTGGTAAGTGCGGGCGTTCGCCTCGATCGCCTCGGGATTGAGGCGCGGCCGTGTGCGCGAACGCCCCGACGGGTCCCCCACCCGTGCTGTGAAGTCGCCGATGATCAGAACCACCGTGTGACCAAGTTCCTGGAACTCGCGCAACTTGCGCAGCACCACGACGTGGCCGAGATGGATGTCGGGAGCGGTCGGGTCGACACCGAGCTTCACCCGCAGCTTGCGACCGCTCGCGAGCTGCTCGGCTAGCTGGCCCTCGGGCAAGGCGCTGGCCACGTTGCGCAGCAGCCAATCGGCCGCTGCCCGCGGGTCGCCCGCGCGAGCGCTAGCCGGAACCGCGACACCTGAAGCGCCCTGGTCGGTCATCGCGGCAATGCTAGACTCGCGCGCCGTTCGCCTCTTGGTGCAAGCAGCGC
>BEIR01000015.1 GCA_002898855.1 bacterium HR41 | reverse complement strand
AGCAGCGAGAGAAGCTCTTCGTAGCGGGGGGCGTCACCGGCGAAGGTAAGGACCACACCCACGTGCATGTGGGCGTTCTCGCTCTCGATCTGCAAAAAGGCGGTGTCGAGACCGCTCAAGCGCTCGCCCCGCAACTGCCGCGCCCTCCTTCCCTCTTCGGCTGCCCCGTTTGCACCCCGACGCTCGAACGCTAGCGCCTTTCGGTCCCGGCGTCCGTGATTGCGTGACCAACGTCACACTGGCTCGCGCTTCTCGCCCTAGCCTGCAGCGGCCGTCGTGTAAGGACGCAGAGAAGAAGAAGCGGCCCTGCCGAGCCGCGAGCTCCCCGAGCTCGCGGGCGGGGGAACCAAGAGCGCCCGTTCGCGTGCACACGAGTGCCAAGTGCGCTTGCTAGCGCGATGGGGGCAGGGGCGAATCGGCCGGTGGTCCGGTTGTAGCGCGGCGCAAGGACGCCGCTCCGCGCGAGCCCGTCAGCTAACCCCGTAGGCGGGGGCCGGGAAAGGAGCCCGATCGTGTCCCCCAGCGCCGGTACGACCGGTGCGCGTGGATCGCTGCTCGCCGTGCTTGCGCTCGCGCTAGCGGGCGTCGGCGGCACCGCCTACGCGTCGCAGGCAGACGACACACAAAACAGCCCGCTCGCCGCCTCGGTCACGCGCGACCACCGCGCTGACGGCATCGCAATCACTCTCGCGCTGTCGCGACAGCGGGTGGCGTTCGGAAGGGAAGTGATCGTTCGCGGACGCGCGCGCAAAGCCGAACTCGTCGTCGTCGCGCTGGCGCCGAACGCGCGTGCGCGTTTTCGGCCGTTGGCGGTCCTGCGCCCCTCACCAAGCGGCGAGTTCTCGTTGCGCTGGCGCGCGCGCCACGGCGGCGTGGTGCGCGCGGTCGCGCTCGCCGGCGGCAGCGTTCGTGCCACCTCGCGGCCGCTCGCCGTCGCCGTGCTGCCGCGCGTGTCGGCGCGCGTGCTCAGCCGTCACCTGCGCCTCGGGGGAGGGCTCGCTGCCGCGTTGCGCGCCCGCTCGTCGACACCGCTCGTGGTGCGCCTGCAGATCCGCAGGGCCGGAAGCTGGCGCACGCTCGCCCGCAGACGGGTCGCGAGCGGCGGGCGGCTGCGGCTACGGACGCGCCTTGCGCGCGCCGGCATCTGGCGGGCACGAATCGCCGTCGAGGCGCTCTATCCGGGCCGCCGTTATCGCGTGATCCGGAGCCTCGGCAGGATCTTCGTCTACCGACCGGCGTCAGCATCGTGGTACGGCCCGGGTCTCTACGGCGGCGCGCTGGCGTGCGGGGGTCGCCTCTCGCCGGCGACGGTCGGCGTGGCCCACCGCTGGCTGCCGTGCGGGACGCGCGTCGCCTTCCGCTACGGGCGGCGGACGGTGATCGCGCGTGTCGTCGACCGCGGTCCCTTCGTCGCCGGGCGCGAGTGGGACCTGACCGCCGGGCTCAAATACCGCCTGGGGTTCGGCTCGACGGGAACCGTCTGGGTGGCGCACTGACCGCGCCGCGCCGGGACCCTACAGCTGCTGGCGAATCGGCCGCAAAAGGATCTCGTTGAGGTCGACGCGCGGCGGTTGGTCGAGCGCGAAAAGCACGCAGCGCGCGACGTCCTCGGGCGCGAGCGCGGCGGTCGGTCGCTCGTCGAAAAACGGCGTGTCGACCATTCCGGGCTCGATCAACGTGACCTTGATGTCGGTGTCGGCAACCTCTTGGCGGAGCGCCTCGCCGATCGCGGTAACGGCGAACTTGGTCGCCGAGTAGAGCGACCCGGGAAGGACGCGGCGTCCCGCGACGGAGCTCGTGAGCAAGAAGTGACCGCGGCCGCGCTCGAGAAAGTGGGGGAGAACGGCGCGGATCGAGAAGGCGACGCCGAGCACGTTGGTTTCGACCATCGCCCGCCAGTGTTCGGGCGTCTCGGCTAGGAAGCCGCGCTTGGCTCCGAACCCAGCGTTCGCGAAAAGAGCGTCGATTCGGCCGAACGCAGCGAGGGTGCGCTCGACGAGCTCTTGTTGCTCTTCGAAGCGCGTGACGTCACAGCGAACGGCGAGCGCCCGCTCGCTCCCGAGCTCGCGCACGAGCTCCTCGAGCCGGGCGAGGCGGCGTGCCGCGAGCGCCACACGCCAACCCGCCGCAACGGCGGCGCGCGCTGTCGCGGCGCCGATGCCGCTGGACGCCCCGGTGACGATCAAAACCCGCGACTCGTGCGGCGAGGCAACGGTCTGTTCCTGGCGGGAAGACGACGAGCTCTGCACGTGACGCATCTAAGCACGGCGTGCGCAGTGCGGCGAGAGCAGCTACTTGCCCTGCCGGTCGAGTTCGGGCGGAGCGCCAAGAGAACGGGAAGGGGGGAGCGCAAACGGTTCGCCCGGATCGGCTAAGTAACCGCTGTACTACTGCACAGTGGTACAGTAGCGCGTAGGTGTCGGTTGCTTGGGGCGGCAGTCCCGTCGCCACAGGCATTTCGAGAGCAGCCACACAACGGCCATCGCGATCCCCAGGAGGTCGAGGTTGGAGACAGCGCACGGAGCGGGAGCAGGAACGAACGGGCGAAGTCACGCTCAGGGAGGCCTTGACGGCGGCTCCGGCAAGGAGGCGGCGGGCGCAGACTCGCGCCACGGCCCGTTCGGGCGACTCGGGGTCTGGGCGGTGCGGAGGCGACGACTTGTCTTCGGGGCCTGGCTCCTGGTCGTAGCGGTGCTGGGTACCCTGGCGCCGCGTGCCGAGCACGCACTGTCGGGCGCGGGCTGGTACGCCGTTGGGTCGGAGTCGGTGCGCGCACGCGACACGCTCGACCGACAGTTCTCGGGAGCGTCTTCAAGCGCCCTCCAGGTCGTCGTCACATCGAAGCGCCTGACCGCCAGCGACCGACGCTTCGCCAGGGTGGTCGACGCCGTCTCGCGCACGTTGCGCAGTGACGCCCGTATCGCCGGCGTGGTTCCACCGCTGCCCGGTCTCACGCTCTCCACGGACGGCCAGACCGCTGTCGTGCAGGGGCTTGCTGGTGCAGCGCCCGACGAGATGGTGCGTGCCGCGTCAGATCTGAAGAAGCGGCTGCGAGCGCTGGGTGACGCTGAGGTGCGCGTCTACACCACGGGCAGCTCCGCGATGTGGTCGGACTTCAACGAAGCGAACAAGTCAGCGATGATGAAGTCCGAGCTGCTGTCGTGGCCGGTGACCCTGGCGATCCTGCTCGTCGCGTTCGGTTCGGTAGTCGCCGCAGGCCTGCCACTGATGCTGACGATCGCCGGTCTTATCGCGGCTGCCGGTCTGCTCTTCCTCACGACGCAGCTCACCGACGTCTCGATCTGGGCGATGAACTTCGCCCTCATGTTCTCACTGGCGCTCGGTATCGACTACGCGCTCTTCGTCGTCTACCGCTTCCGCGGTGCTCTGGCGCGCTCCCGCAACGACGTACTGCGAGCGGTCGGCGAGACGATGGACACCGCAGGTAAGGCGGTGTTCTTCAGCGGGCTGACGGTGCTCGTGTCGCTGAGCGCGGTGCTGCTCGTGCCGAGCCCGGCGTTCCGCTCGATGGCGCTCGGGATCATGCTCTCAGTGGTGTTCGTGCTGGCGGGGTCGCTGACGCTCTTGCCCGCGGTGCTCGGCTGGCTCGGTCCGCGCGTCGATCGCTTCGCGCTACCGTGGGTCAGCGTCGGTCGCCACCGGTCGCCACGGTTCGCAGCGTGGGCCCAGCGGTTGGTGCGCCGACCGTTCGCGTACGGGACGCCGGCTTTGGTAGCGCTGGTGTTGCTATGCGTGCCGCTGCTCGACCTGTCCACGGGGATGCCGTCGATCCGCGTCGTTCCCCGTGACGACGGATCCAGGCTCGGCTACCAGACTATCCAGGGCGCTTTCGGCGCTGGCGCCCCCGGCGCGCTGCAGGTAGTAGTGCCCGCACGCGACGCGGCGGCGGCCGTCTCGGCAGCGCGAAGGACGCCGGGAGTTGCCGCAGTGAGCGGAGCCGTTCGCTCGCGGGACGGCAGCCTGGTGATGTTCCACGCGGTTCCGAGCGCCGACCCCTCGAGCGCCGCGGCAAAGCGCGCGATCGACGAGCTCCGAGCGGCGCTCCCGCCGAGCGCCCAGGTCGGCGGTGCCGCGGCCGAGTTCCGCGACCTCGAGCGCGCCCTGTCAGAGCGCACGCTGCCGGTGATCGCGGTAGTGCTGGCCCTCGGTTTCCTGCTCCTCCTCGTGGCTCTGCGTGCCCCCGCGGTCGCCGCTGTAGGTGTGGCGACCAACCTGCTCGCCACCGGTGCAGCGTTCGGGGCGGCGAAGCTGATTTTCCAGGACGGACGTTTCGAGGGGCTTCTGGGCTTCGAGTCGCAGGGGTTCTTGAACGCCTGGGCGCCGGTGTTCTTCTTCGCGATGGTGTTCGCGATCGCGATGGACTACACGGTGTTCCTGCTCTCGTCGGCGCGGGAGCACCGTGAGCGAGGCGAGTCGGCACGGGAAGCTCTGGTCGGCGGCGTCGCCCACTCGGGCCGTGTGGTCCTGGCAGCTGCCGCGGTGATGGTCGCTGTGTTCTTCACCTTCGCGCTCTCCGGGCCGCTGCCGCCGAAGGAGATGGGCGTGATCCTCGGTATCGCTGTGCTCCTCGACGCGCTGCTCGTACGCCTGCTGCTGGTGCCCGTGGCGCTACGGCTGCTCGGCGAGCGGGCCTGGTGGGTGCCAGGATGGCTAGATCGGCTGCTACCGCAAGTGCATTTCGGGCACGGCACGCCCGGCGAACAACCGGGCGAAGCCGAGGCGCCGGGCCGTGCGGGGGCGAAGCCGGCCGGAGTGCTAGCGGAGCGACGATGCTAGCCGCACGGTGATCGCCCCTCACCAGTGATCGTCGCGGACGACAACTCCGGAGGCACACGATGAGCAAGAAGGTGAACAACGTCGACGTGGAAGCGATCGAGAGGACGGCAGCAGCGGTCGCAGCCGATCCCGCGGCGGCGAGGTTGCCGGTCGAGCTCGGAGGCGAGTGGCGTTTCGAGGGCTCGCCGCAGTTCGTAGGCGAGATCCCGCTGCCCACCGGCGCCCGCGTGCGATTCGAGGCCGACTTTCCGCCGGCGCTCGGCGGTGGCGGGACGGCGCCGAACCCTGTCGCCTACTGTTTGTGGGGAGGGGTCGCCTGCTATGCGATGACGTTCGCCCTCGAGGCGGCGCGCGCTGGCGTCGAGCTGCGGGCGTTGCGCGCACGAGTCGAAACGACGGTCGATCAGCGTCGCGCTCTCGGTGTCGCCGACGCTCCGCCGGTGGAGCACCTGGTGTGGACGCTGGCAATCGAGAGCGACGCCAGCGACAGCACGGTCGACGAGCTCAAGTCATTGGCCGACGCGCGCTGTCCGGGTGTCTACTGCATCACCAACCCGATCGCGTTGACGACACGCGTCGAGCGTGTCTAGCCGCGCATAAGCCGGCTGGCGATCGGCAGCGCGATGGTGGTGGGCACGTAGCGGTTGGGAGCGAACGCGGCGCGCACCTGGGGGCCGCCTGGAACCACGGTGCGCCGGCCGGCGTCGGCGGCGTCGAGGGCGTCGCGCGCGACGCGGTCCGGGTCGAGCCACACGAAGCGCGGCAGCCGGTCGGCGAAGTGGGCTCCGTTGCGCTCCTGGAACTCGGTGTGCACAGGGCCGGGACAGACCGCGGTCACCGTCACGCCGTGCTCTTTCACTTCGGCGTGAAGCGCCTCGCTGAACAGCAAAACGTGCGCTTTCGCGGCGGCGTAGCCGGCGTTACCGGGCAGCGGTTGGAAGGCGGAGACCGAGGAGACGTTGATCACGCAACCGCGCCGGCGCTCGACCATACCCGGCAGCCAGCGCGCCGTCAGATCGACCACGGCCTCGACGAGCACGCGTACCTGAGCGAGCTCCATCTGGCGGTCGCTCTCGACGAACGGCTTGTAGATGCCGAAACCGGCGTTGTTAACGAGCACGTCGACGGTGCGCGTCACCGCCCGGGCGACCTCGTCGCGCTCGCCGGCATCGGCGAGGTCGCAGACGAGCACGGTCGCCCGCTGCTCTCCACCCAGCTCTGCTTGCAGTTCGCGCAGGCGCTGTTCGTTGCGGGCGACGAGGGTGACGTGGTGCCCGCGTCGCGCGAGCAGGCGGGCGATCTCGCGCCCGATCCCGCTCGAGGCGCCGGTTACGAGGGCTGTCGAGGTCGAGCTCGGTTCCGGGATAGCCATGGCGGCGAGCTTAGGCAGCTGCCGCCGCGCCGCCAATAGCTCGAGAGGACCAATAGCTCGAGAGGATCAGCGTCGTCGCACGACGAGCGTGCGACGGACGTAGCGATAGACGCTGTCGGGGCGGCGGCTAAGCACGACGACGATGCGACGGCCGCGCACCTGGCCGCTGGTTAGCGATCTGCGCGCGCGACAGCGCCAGCGACCGCCCCCCAGACCGCGACAGCGGAGCTGCAAACGCCATGCTCGAACTCGTCGGTATCGCTTTCCGCGGCGAGCGTGCAGCTCGAGCTGCGCCCGCCACCCGCGGCGGGTGTGCGCCCGGAAGACGAGGTCGACGGTTCTGCCGCGAAGGCGAACCAGCGGAGCGCCGACGAGCGCGTCGCGCAGCCGCGGTCGCGGCGCCGACGGACGTGAGGGAACCTGTCCGGCGTTGCCGCCGGGAGCTCCACCAGCAGGAGGGTTCCCGCCGCCGGAAGCGGGCGGCGAGCCGCCGGGTTGGCCGCTGCTGCCACCGCCGCTCGCGCCACCTGTCGGTGGCGGGACTGTCGTGACAGCTAGCTCGCGCCCGTCGCTCAGTTCCTCGCCGAGCGCGGTTGCACGCGCGGTGACGCGCACCGTGCCACGCGCCGCTGCCACGGCAGTGACACGGACTTCTACGCGGGCGCTTTCCCCAGGGGCGAGGGTGCCGAGGGTGAAGCTCGCGGGGTCGATCGCCCGCAGCGACGGCGGCAGCCCGACGGCGAGCGCGACATCGTGGGCCGCGAGCTCGCCGGCCGGGTTGCGCACGCAGATCGTCAGCGTGTCGCTCTCGCCGACCCGCAGGTCGCCGCTGCGGGCACGCTCGACGTTCACAGTGGGCACCGGCGCTGCGACCGGTTCGAGCGGGCGGGTGGCGGCTATCGCGAACGGCTCGGCGGCGAGGCCGTCGATCTGCGATCTGGCGACCACTTTGTAGACCACTTGGCGCGGGAACGTTCCGCGCCGGGCGCGAACTTGCTCGACGTTGTCGATGCGCGACCCCGAGATCTCCTGAGCCCGCCCGTCGGGTGCGGCCTGCACCAAATCGATGTCGGTGAGGGTGGCGGCGAGGACCTCGTGCTCGTACGGTGAGACCCAGCGGATCGTGCCGCGCCGGTTCCAGGCTACGGTCGCGCGATCGTCCGGGCTCTCGACGCGCGTCCGGTAGAAGACCGGCGCCCCTGGTCTGACCACGCCCGATGCCCAGTTCGCGCGCTCCCGCCAGGCGCGCGCGAGGTCGAGCGCACCCCAACCCCAACACGGGTCCCACCAGCCCCACTGCGGGCTGTATCCCTGGCTGTCGCGACCGGAGCCGGAATCCTGAGGACAGCCGAGCGTGGGCGGCTTGTAGGCGCTGTTGAGGAGCAGCGCTTTGCGCGCGAGCGGGTCGACGACCCCGACGCTGTGCAAGAGAACGGCCGCACCGGCCGCCTGGGGTGCCGAGAACGACGTTCCCGTCCAGCGGCTGGTGAAGAGCGGCTCTGCGGAGTTGCGCCAGAAGGGATTCGGGTAGCGGCCGAAGCCCGCGCCGACCGCGACCATGTCGGGCTTCTTGCGCCCTCCCGGTGTCGGTCCGCGCTCGGAGAAGTAGGTGATCTCGTCGTCGCTGCGGTCGCTGACGCTCGCTCCGGGGTAGAACGCACCGACACAGACCTCGTTCTGGCCGTCGCACTTCGCGCGCGTGCCGCTGTCGTACAAATAGCCGGTGTTGCCGGCGCTGCGGAAAAACAGGATGCCAACCGACGACGTCACGGCGTCAGCCCTCCGATCCCCTTGCACGTCGTCAGGATCCGTAACCCTCACCATCCCGCCGTGACTGGCGCTCACTGTCTCGGCTGGGTCGGGAGCGATCGGCCACGTCCCCGAGCATCCCGACGAGCTCACGAAGCTGACTGGGAGTCCGATCCCCCACCAATAGCCGCTGAAGAACGGGTATCCCTCGCCGCCGCAGGGCAAGGGCGTGGGCTCGCCAAGGCGGGGCTCGCCGTCGACTATCAGCTTGTCGATTCCGGGCGCGATGCCGAGCTCGGCGCCGTTGCCCGGCTGTGTGCAGCGGCTGTCGTAGCGCTGGTCGCAGCCTTGACCGATTGCCATCGCCGCGATCGCGGTGCCGTGGCTGCAGGGATCGCCGAACTCATCGGTGGCCGAGCACACCGGGCGGTAGCCAGGCGGCACGAGTAGTCGCCCCCGCTCGAGCAGTGGACGGTAGGCGGGGTGTTCGCCGTCGACAGTGTCGCCGCCGATGAACAGGTCGGGGCCCGTTCCCGTGCCGTCGGTTGGATAGCCGGGCAGCCGCTGGCCGAGAGCTCCGTTCGCCCACCAGATCGGGGCACCGACGGCATCCGAGCCGACGCGCACCAGAGGGTCCCGCCGTGGGGCGAGCGACAGCGACCAGACAAGCGGCGAGCGCCCGAGCCGGATGGCGGCACGCGTCGGCAGTTCCGCCGTTAGCGAGAGCGTGATCGGATCGGACTCCTCGACGCGGCCCCCGAGGGCAAGAACGCGCTCTGTCGCACGGCCGAGCAGGTGCGCACTCGGCCGCAGCAACCTTGCTAGTAGGCGCAGGCTCCGCACGCGCGCACGCTCGCTGCGCAGCGCCAACCGGCGACCGAGCGCCGCATCGGCGCCCGCGCGGCGCGCGAGCGGCAAGGGCAGAGTTTGGGCCGCCTGGACGCGGCGGGCCGCGCGCAACACATCCCGTAGGACGCGCACACGACGCAGCTGGATGTGCACGCGCACGCGCCCCCGGACTTCGCGCACAGCTGGGTCGATCCCCGGGCGCGAGTAGGCGCGGAAGGGGGGAGGGAGCTGCTCGCGAGCCGCTCTGCGCTCTACGCCGTCGGGTCGCGGCGCTGCCGGCGGCACAGCGGCAACGCCGGCAAGCAGCGCTAGCGCGCACGCGAGCGCAAGCGCGCGACTGCGCGCGGAGGGAAGCGTCGCGCTCACGGTCTGCGTACTCGCACCGCGACGCTCACCACCGGGCTCGCGCCAGGCTCGTAGGGCCAACCCGCCTGGCGCAGCGCCACGGCGCGCAGCCGGAAGCGCGTCCTCGCGGTAACGGAGCGGAACGTGTAGTCGGCCTGGAAACGGCCGGAGCTGTCGGTGCGCACGGTCTCGAACGTGCGCCAGCGATCGCCGGCAAGAGCTTGCAAGGCCACGATGACTCCTTCGGGTGGAACGTACCCGCCGCCCACGCGGCCACGCAAGCCCAGCGTGTCGCCGTTGCGAAGGGTGCGACGCGACGCTGCGAGCCGTACGCGCGCTGCCACACGCAGCTCGGTGGCGGTAGTGGCGGGCAAGGCGCGGCCGTCGCCGGCGAAGGTCGCGACTATCCGGCCGCTCGGCCCTGGTGGCACGAGGACAGTGAAGGCGCCGCCTTCACCGGTCACCGCTGTGCCCAAAGGCTCGGCCGGCCAACCGCCGAACGGTCGGCGTTCGAGGGCGATCCTGGCGCCAGGGATCGCCCTGCCATCGCTCGCAACCAGGCGGCCGGACACCACGCTCGCGACACCGAACGCGAGCGCGGGCGGTGACCTGTCGAGGTCGAGCGAGCCGACGCGCAGCAGCCCGCTTCCTCCGCTGGGGCGCGTCGCGACGAAGGAAACCCGCGCCGAACGGACGGCCGCCGAGCCCGGGAAGACGACCGTGACGCGGGCGTTTTCTCGTCCACGGCCGAGACGCAGGCGCGCCGTGAAGCGACTGTCGCGCAAGCGCGCGATGGCGCGCACCGTCCGCCGCCGGGTGGTGGCGGCGATCTGCACCTTGCCGGCAGCTTGCGGGTCGATCCGTCCGCTGACCACGAGGTGCTCGCCCTCGAACCACGCGAAGGCGACGACGCTGGGTGGCGACGGGCGGGGGGTGAGCGGTGCCGCGAGCCCTAAGCGCGGCCGGTCGCGCAACGGCACCGCGACGATGGCGCGCGGGCGAGCGCCACTCGGCGCGCCGAAAGTCTCGATCGACGCAATGTTGCCGGCAACATCCTTCGCCAGCAGCCGCAGCTCGTAGCGCCCGGGCGCGAGCGTCTCGTCGCGCAGGCGAGCTTGGAAGCGGCCCGCTGCGACCTTCTCAGTGGCGAGCGGGCGCCAGTCGCTTTCGCCGAGCGCGCGGAACTCAAAGCGCGCTGCGGCGACGCCCGACACTGCGTCGTTGACTGCCGCGAGCAGCCGTGTCGGGTCGGACGGCACGGGCCTCTCGATCCAGCCGCTCGGCGGCGTCCGGTCGATCAGCACCACGGTTGCCGGGCCGACCGCACGGTTGCCGGCCACGTCGAAGGCTTCGAAGGCGAGGACGTGCCGTCCGTCCGCGGCGATCTCGAGCGTGCAGGACGCCTCGGCGGGGCTGCGACCGTCGCACCGTCTCGCGGCGGTGCGGGTGGAGATCCGGACGAACCCGCCATCTTTGGTCTCGCTGCGGGCGGGCAGCATGCCCGATAGGTGCGCTTGGTCGCGGGCGGTGACCGTCACGCGGACACCGTCTCGCTGCCACACACCGGCGGGGGGCGCTTCGAGCTGCAGCGCCGGCGGCGTGCGGTCGACCGCGAGCGTGGTCGCGTCGATCTCGGAGCTCGCCGCGCCCGAGCCGGAGATTGCGCGAGCACGGAGCTCGTGAACACCTTCCGAGAGCTCCGCGAGGGTCACATGCGCCTCGTAACCGCTCGCGCGCCGACCGTCGGACCAGACGTCGACGGTGTCGTCGGGGTCTCGGTCGAGCGCCACCGAGTAGCCGGCGATGCCCGACGCTGGCGCCGCGGTGCTTCTCTCGAGCTCCATGCGCACCGTCGACCGGTATGACCTGGCCTCGGCGTCGTTCAACCAGCCGTTGCGGCGGTCGACCTGCGCGCGTTCCGGGATCGTGCTGTCGTAGCGCAGAACGCGTGCCCGCGACCACGGTCCGGCGTGGTCGGCCTCGTCGCGCAGGCGCACTCGCAACTGCCACTCGCCGACAGCGGGTACAGCAAGAACCAGCCCGTTCGACGCACCGCTCGCGCCGTCGATGCGGGCCCGTTCCTCCCTGCACCTACCGCCGCCGAGAGCACAGATCTCCCACTCGACGGTCGAGTACGGGGCGCCGTTCAGACGATCGGGGTTGCGCCAACGCACGACGAAACGGTTCTCCCGCCGCCAGGCGCTCGCGTCCGAGCGGTTCAAGGCGAGCTGCGACGGCTCTACCACAGGTTCGATAGCCGGGGGCGGAGTGTTGTCGATGCGGAGCGCAGGTCCGGACTGGAGCGCACCGTTGCCGGCGGCGTCGGTCGCGGCGATCGCCACGCGGTACTCGCCGTCGGCAAGCGTGGTGGTGTCGAGCACGTACTCGCCGGAGAGCTGCGGGCAGGGACGGAACGTGTGGTAGGTGCGGCCGGCCTGATCAGCGACGCGGATCCAGAACCACTCCTGTTCGTGGCCGCTGTCACCGAAAGCAGCACCTTCCTCCGAAGCCGGGACACGGGCGCGGTCGCAGGCGAGCGTGCGCTCCTGACGACGCACCACCGAACCACCGCTGCGCGCGACGACAACGACCTCGCTCGCAATCCCCGTGGCGTCGCCCGCGCGGTAAGTGATCGACCGCGGCCCCGTCAACCAAGGCACTGCGAGAGCGCTGCCACCGGTAACCGCGAGCGTAGGTGCCGCTGTGTCTTCGACGGAGAACAGCATCCGCTCGGCGCCGGCGCGGTAGCGCCACTGGCCGTTCCAGGTGGGCCGCGAAGCGGCACAGCTAACCGCGCGACAGAGGACGCCCCAGCGCAGCGCCGTTCGCCCGCGCACGTTCAACGCCATGTACGGCCGCGGCCCACTGTTCGGCATCGGCGGCAGGCAGTCCCAGCCAGTGGCAGCGGCACCGAGACCCCAGAACCACCCGTGGCCGCCGTCGAACAGGCCCGCATACCAGCCGTTGCCTCCGCACACCATCGTCAGCTGCGCGTACAGCCAGCGGATGCGGTTGCCCGCGGCGTCGAAGTGGTAGTAGACGTGGTCGCCGTCGGTGAAGGGACCCGACTCCGCGCTCACGCCGGCCACGATCCCGCGAAAGCGGTCGCCGTTCGCTGGGCAAGCCGAGAATGCGGTCGCGCCCGAGCGCACACCCATTACGGGCACGCCAGCCTCCTGTCGGCCCGTTGCGCACGTGATCACGTTGAACGTGCCCGCATCCACCGTCGCCGCACCGGGACCCGCAGCTAAGAAAGCGCTCGCCAGGAGCGCGAGCGCCGTCCGCCACCGCCACATCACCGGCGTGCGTGAGACAGTGGCAGCCAAACGCCTGGAGAGGAAGAGCCGCCAACGCGGCGTGTGCGCACTTGGAAAGCGAACAGTGAACTGCGACACCGTGGAACTCCTCTTGCGCACGCGCACCCGCTGGGGCGCGGCCGTACGCTCCACTTGTTTTTTCTTGGACCGTCGTACCGCGGCGAGCGCGCGCCGCAGGCACACGCCCGCTTAAGTGCCGCCGGGGGCGATTTCGCCCCCGGCGTCGCACAGGGGGAGAGCGAGCCTATGCCCGAGCACGCCCGGCGCGCAAGTCTCGGGCGGGGGCGGGTTCAGTCGACCCCGGTAGTGCTTGGGTGGCGGCAGCGCAGACCGGCACCGATTCGACATAATCCGCATTAGCGAGCATAGTGCGTTGCGGTGCTTCCAGCGTCGTAGCCTTGATGAAGGATCGCGATGGAAACGGCAGCACGCTTTTTGATCCTCGCCGGGTTGCTGCTGGTTCTCGCAGGTGTCTTGGCATATGGGTTCGCGAAGCTCGGCATCGGCAGGCTGCCCGGAGATCTCGTGTGGCGGCGCGGCCGCACGACGGTGTACGTGCCGCTCGCAAGCATGCTCCTGCTGAGCGTCCTGTTGACGCTGCTCCTCAACCTGCTTTTGCGGCGCTAACCGGCGCGCCGACTAGGCAGCGACGGGCACGCCTCGAGACGCGGGTTGGCGCACGTGCAGCACGACCTCTCCGTCGGCGGCAGGCGCCCAGGTCACGGCTCGGCGGAGTCGCCGCTCGTCACTGTCCCGTGCTGGGGTTATGTCGAATCGCGTGACGATCTGCTCGAGCGCGATCGCCAACTCAAGTTGCGCGAGGCTCGCGCCGATGCAGCGGCGAACCCCACCGCCGAACGG
>BEIR01000014.1 GCA_002898855.1 bacterium HR41 | reverse complement strand
CGGCAAGCAGCATCAAACCGGTGGCGTAGGTGTCGTCGGGCGTCGCGAACATCTCCGGGTAACGCTGCTTGCCAGCCAACGGGCGCAGCGCACAGGCGAAACAAGTCACCGGCGAAGCCGCCAGCGCCGCGAAGGCCGCGTCGGCCACCTTGCCCGGCACGAGCCCCTTGCGGATCCCGTGCCATTTCAGCTCGCGGTCGGCAGGCCAACCCGCCCGCGTCACGGCGTCGACCAGGCGATCACGCACGATCCGCCACTCGTCGGCGCGCACAGCGACCCCGCCGAGGACGAAGCTCCTGTCTTCCGGCCGGCCCGACTCGTCGAGAAAGAGCAGGTACATGGTCTGGATCTTCGCCGACGCCGCCCGTCGGGAGCCTCAAAACGGCAGCGCCAGCGCGTCGCACGCTGCGCGCACGACCTCGAGGTCGGGAGCGAGCGGCGTGCGGCGGCCGACGCGCACCGCGGGGAGGGCACGGTCGAAGAGCGTCACGCACGTCCATGACGCCTCGATCGTCGACCACCAGCGCAGGCCGGCGGCGTCGGGATGGCGGCGAAAGAGATCGGCGGCGACCTGTTGCGTGCGCCGCCGACGCCGTGTCGCCACCTGCGACGGGCGCAGACGCTCGCGCACCAGCGTGCGCGGGTCGTCGAGATCGATCAGTCTCGCCTCGGCAGCGACGAGCAGCTCGCACAGCACCAACGGCCGTCCGCCGCGCTCGAGCATGCGCCGATCGAACCTGCCGGTCGCGCGGAACGGGGCGAGCGTCTCGGCCACCGCCGCCACCGCGTCGAGCGCTGCGTACAGGCAGCCGTAGAGCTCGGGATTGTCGTGGCGCCCCGCGCCCTGCAGCTCGCGGGGAACGTAGAGCGGATGCCCGGGTCGGCCGCGGCGCGCCCGCGGCTCGACCGGCACCACCCGGAACACGGACAGCTCGCCGCCGCCCGCTGTGCGCCCGCTCGCCGCTCGCCGCTCGGCCACCGCCGCCTAGACGAGCGCGGCCGTGCGCTCGGCGGCGATCGCGTCGAGCACCTCGGCGGCGCGACCGCAGCGGATCAGGTCGACCGGTCGCCGATCGCCGAGATGAGGGTTAACACCCTCGAGCCAACGCAGCGCCAGATCGCTCGGGTAGAGCCGCAACAGCTGGCTCATAACGAGCTCCAGCACCTCGACCCGGGCAGCGTTGACCTCGTCGATCCCCTGACCGCGCAACCAGCGGCTGACCTGGGCGGGGTTGACGCCGAGAAGCTCCGCCAGGCGCCGCTGCGACCGCAGGTCGTCGGCGAGCGCGCGCACCTTCTGCTCGGTCGCGACAGGCACGCCACGACCATAGCGCGCAACGCATCGTGTTGCGCAACGGGTGGCAAGCGTCGGACAACCAGCGAGGCGCGGGCCGCCGTCCGCTCAGCGCAGCTAGATGATCAGGCGCCGCTCGAGCCGCGCGATCGCCATCCGCCACGTCACAAGCGCGAACAGCGCCAGCGCGGCGACGTGCGCGAGATCGCTGGCCTGCAGTCCGAACACCGCGGCGCGCACCAGCTCGACGGAGTGGTGGAGGGGGTTCGCGAGCGAGATGATCTGCAGCGCCTGCGGCAGCTGGTCGATCGGGAAGAAAGTGCCCGACACCAAGAACAGCGGCGTAACCAGGCCGCTCTGCACGTAGTTGAAGTGGTCGATCTTGGACGCGGTTGCCGCGACGAAAACGCCGAGGCCGGCGAACCCGAGCCCGGTAAGCGCCCCGAACAGCGGCACCAGCAGCATCCCCGGCACGGGGTCGAGACCGAACAGCATCGTCACGAGCAGCGGCGCGCAGCCGTACACCCCCGCGCGCAGGCCGAGCCACAGGATCTCGGCCGTCGCAAGCTCCTCGACATCGACCGGTGCGGCGAGGATCGCGTCGTAGGTGTGCTGGAAACGGTGCTTCACGAACACGCCGTACATCGCCGAGAACGTTGCCGAGAACAGCACCGCTGTCGCAACCATGCCGGTGCCCACGAACTCGACGTACGGGACCTCGCGCCCCGCCACGACGATCCGCTCGACGAACGCCCCCAGCCCGAGCCCGAAGGCGAGCAGATAGATCGTCGGGTCGAGCACCGACGAGAACGTCGTCGTCTTCCAGAAAGTGCGGAAGTTGGTGATGTCGCGGCTCATCACCCCGGCGATCGCCGCCGGCTCGAGACGGTGCAAGCGGCGGGCACGGCGCGTCGGCTCGCGCGACGCGCGCGGCGTCGCGGTCGCGATGTCGTGCGTGGCGCTCACTCGACCTCCTCGCCGGTGAGGATCACGAACACGTCCTCGAGGGACGCCGCTCTGCGCACGCCGTCGGGCAGCCACCCGTCGGCGCGCTCGGCGCTGAGGATCGCTAGTGCGGTGCCGGTCCGGCGCACCCGGAAGCCGCGCCCTTCGGCTTCGACGCGCAGCGCATCGAGGCGCGGGGGCGGACCGTACACCTCGAGCGTTTCGCTGCCGGCGTAGCGGCGCACAAGCTCGGCCGGCGGGCCCTCGGCGACGACGCGGCCGGCCGCCATGATCGCGACGGTGTCGGCGAGACGCTCGGCCTCCTCGATGTAGTGGGTCGTCATCAGGATCGACGTGCCCTCGCGGCGCAGCCGGTCGATCAGCGACCAGAGCTCCTGACGCACCTGGGGGTCGAGCCCGACCGTCGGCTCGTCGAGCAGCAACAGCCGCGGCCGGTGAACAAGCGCCCGCGCGATCAAAAGCCGGCGCCGCATCCCGCCCGACAGGCGGTCGACGAGCTCGTCGGCACGGTCCGTCAAGTTGGCGATCGCGAGCGCCCGCTCGACAGCTGCCCGCCGCTCCGAGCGCGGCACCCGGTAAAGCCGCGCGAACACCATCAGGTTCTGGCGCGCGGTCAGCTCGACGTCGAGGTTGTCGAGCTGGGGCACCACGCCGCACTCCATGCGTGCCTGTTTCGACTCGGCGGGCACGCGGTAGCCGAGGACCTCGATCTCGCCGCTGTCGGCCAGCACCTGGGCGGTCAGCATCTTCATCGTCGTGGATTTGCCGGCGCCGTTCGGGCCGAGCAGGCCGACGCACGTTCCCTCCGGCACCTCGAGATCGAGCCCGGCGACTGCGGTCAGCGCACCGAAACGTTTGACGACACCGCGCAGCCGGACAGCCGCCGGCGCGGGTGTCGGGCCGCTGCTCGCGTCGTCGGTGGCCGGCTCTGGCTGCGCGTGTACGGGCGTTTCGGGTGGCGAGCCGCGTGCGGGACGCTGATCCGCTCCAGCTGTCGAAGAGCCGTCCGGCACCGACCAAGTGTGACGCAAAACCGCTGCTCGCGCTGCCGCGGCCGAGGGGTCGCCGTAAGCTCCGCAACCGTGGCGAGCGAGCACCCGCACGCGCACGAACCGGGCGCGCGCGCCCCGGTGCCTGCGACCGGGGCGGTCGAGCGCCCAGCGACCCCGGCCGGCTTCGACCCCTCACGACCGCGCGACCGTGCGCGCGACCCCGCAGGGTGGCGCTTCGACGACGAGGTTCGCGCCGCGCTCGCCACGGTCATCGCCGCACGCCGCGACATCCGCCGCTTCCGTCCCGACCCGGTGCCCGACACCCTGCTCGAGCGCCTGCTCGAGGCAGCTCACCGCGCCCCCTCGGTCGGGCTGATGCAGCCGTGGCGGTTGATCGTCGTACGCTCGCTTGACACGCGTCGTGCGGTGCGCAGGATCGCCCAGCGCGAGCGGCTCCGCCAGGCCGAGCGCTTCGCCGGCCGCGGCGACGAGTTCCTAGACCAGAAGATCGAGGGCATCGTCGAGGCACCCGTCGGCATCTGCGTGTGTTGCGACAACGGCGAGCCCGGCAGCGAGGTTCTCGGTCGCGGAACGATCCCCGAAACCGCCCAGCTGTCGGTGGCGTGTGCGATCCAGAACCTCTGGCTGACGGCGCGCGCCGAGGGGCTCGGGGTGGGGTGGGTGAGCTTCTACCGCTACGAAGACCTGCGCGCCCTGCTCGGCATTCCCGAGCGCGTCGACCCCGTCGCCTGGCTGTGCGTCGGCTGGCCCGACGAGCGCCCGCCGCGCCCTGGGCTCGAGGCGGCCGGCTGGGGCAAACGCCTCCCGCTCGAGACCGTGGTGATGCGCGAGCGGTGGGACAGCGAGCGCGGCGAGGCGGCGCGCGCGGCGCTTCGCCAAACGCGGCCGCTGCCGTCGCGGCCAAGCTCGCAGCCGCTGCGGTCGCGGCCAAGCTCGCAGTCGCTGCGGTCGCGGCCAAGCCCGCAGTCGCAGCCAGCTCCTTCGCTTCGCGACACGCAGCAGCCGCCAGCGCTGGCCGCGGTAGCGACCCGCGACGTGTCGCTGCCCGACAGCGAAGCCCAGACCGCCCTCCGCGACGTTCTCGACGAGCTCGTCAAACCGCCCGGCGGCCTCGGCCGGCTCGAGGAGCTCGCGCTGCGCTGGACGGGGATAACCGGCGCCCCGCCGCCCGAGCGGCTGCGGCTAGGTGTGCTCGTCGCCTGCGGCGATCACGGCCATGTGCGCCACGGCACGACGCTCTTCGAGCAGCGGGTCTCGACCGAGGTGGCGGCGGCGGCCGCGCGCGGCGAAACAGCGGTGGGCGCGCTCGCCGCAGCCCTCGACCACGAGCTCTTGGTCGCCGATGTCGGTCTCGCGCTGCCGACACCGCCCGGCGTCGTGGCGGCGAAAGTGCGTGCCGGAACGCGCGATATGACCGCCGCGCCGGCGCTCACCGATGCCGAGGTGGTGCAAGCGGTCGAGCACGGCCGCGAGCTCGCGCAGCGGCTTGTCGCGCGCGGCTGCTCGGCGCTGGCGCTCGGCGAGATCGGGATCGGCAACACAGCGACCTCGGCGGCGATGGCGGCGCTGGCGCTCGGGGTCGGCGTCGACGCCGTCGTCGGGCGCGGCGCGGCGATGGACGCGCCCGGACTCGAGCGCAAACGGCGCGCCGTCGCCGCCGCTGTCGAACGCCACCGCGCAGCGGCACGCGACCCCCGCGCGCTCCTCGCCGCTGTCGCCGGGCTCGAGCACTGCGCGCTCTGCGGGGCGCTCTTCGCCGCCGCCGAGGCACGTGTGCCGGTGCTGCTCGACGGTTTCTCGGTCGGCGTGGCCGCTCTCGTCGCGTGCGCGATCGAGCCGACGGTGTGGGAGGTGGCGATCGCGAGCCACCGCTCGGCCGAGCCGGGGCACGCGCTCGTGCTTGACGAGCTCGGTCTCGAACCGCTGCTCGAGCTGCGGCTACGGGCGGGCGAGGGAGCGGGTGCGGTGCTCGCTGCCCGTCTCGTCGAGGCGGCGGGCGCGGCGATCGCTCGCATGGCGACCTTCGCCGGAGCTGGCGTCACTCGGTCGCTCGCGGCGCGGCGCGCCGCCCGCGCCGAAGCGGGCGACGAGCGGTCGCTCCGTGCCGCAGCGGAGGACGAGTAGCCACCGCCCCGCCCCTTGCGCGACCGGGGGAACGGGAGTGAACGGCCCACGCACAGAAGAGCAGCGGAAAGCGCCGCACGCGCACGGCGCGGCCGGTAGCGCCGCCGCAGGTTTTCTCGCCGAACTGCGGGCGGCGATCGCCTTCGCCACCGTCGTGCCGGTGCCGGTTGCCGGTCCTCCCGGGCCGCTCGCCATCGCGCTCTTTCCGCTCGTCGGCGCGGGCGTCGGCATCGTCGCCGGTTCGGTGCGGCTGGTGGCGGACGGGGTGCTCGGGAGCGGCGCCAGCGCGCTGCTCGCTGCGCTCGCCCTCGTGATTCTCACCGGCGCCCTGCACCTCGACGGTCTCGCCGACTGCGCCGACGCGCTCGGGGCGCGCGGGCGCGAGGGGCGGCTGCGCGCGTTGCGCGATCCGCGCCTCGGCACGTTCGGTGTCGTGGCGGTCGTGGCCTGGCTCGGCTGCGTGCAGGCGGCGCTCGCCCGTCTCGAGAGCGGCGAGGTCGTGGCAGCGCTCGCCGCGACGACCGCTTGTGCGCGCTTCGCGGCGGTCGTGCAGGGATCGGCTGCGCCCGCTGCGCGCAGCGAGGGCCTTGGAGCAGGGTTCGCTCCCGGTCGTGGCACGCTGCTCGGTGCCGCCGGCGCCGCGCTCGCGGCGGCGCTTGCGCTCGCGCTCGTCGCTCCGTGGGGCTGGGCGCTCGGCGCAGCGCTCGTGGTTGCCGCGGGGATCGCAGGTGGCGCGTCGGGTGCGCTCGCGACCCGCGCCTTCGGTGGGCGCACCGGCGACACGCTCGGCGCGGCGATCGCGCTTTTCGAGGCCCTCGCGCTGCTTGCGTGCGCGGCGACGCTCGCCTGAGCAGCCTTGCTCGCCCGCGCACGCCCCGCCGGCCAATGACTCACTGTCAAGCGCGGCGGGTAATTGCCGAGTTGTATCCCCATGGCGCACGCGTCCCGAGAGCCCGCCGACGGGCTGCGCGCGGAACCCCACGCTCCCGCCAGCTTCGGTGGTGCCGGGTCCGCGTCGCCGCTCGCTGGCGACGCTCCCGCCGCACCTGCGTCACGGGACGGAGCGGGCGAGGATGCGGAGTCAGCCGCAGCGAACGCCGGCGCTGGCCTCAGCGTGAGCCAGGACGAGCCTCGACGCACCGACGACCATCCCGCTGCACAGTGCGCCGCGGCGGTCGCCGCAACCCTTGCGGCGCTGCGCAAGCTGCTCGGCCGAGCCGGCGAGGATCCCGCGGCGCTTCGCCACGACATCGTCGACATAGCGCGCGCGCTCTTCGGCGGCGGATGGGCGGCGCTCGTGGCCGTATCGCCGGCTCGCGACGAGGCGCGCGTGCTCGCCGCCAACCCGGCGGGCGGCCCCCGTCTCGCCATCACCGGCCAAGCAGCTCGCCGCGCTCTCGCTGCCGTCGACGGCGCGATAGCGCCGCGCGTCCTCGCACCCGGCGAGGGCCGGGTTCTCGCCTCCGCTCTCGGCCTGCCGGTCACGCCGACACGCGAGGCGCCGCTACTCGTCGTCGCGATCGGACGCTCCGGTTCCGGTCGGCCGCAGGTCCTCTTGCTCGCCGAGCTAGGCGACCTCGCGCCAGCGGACGCTTCAGCGGTCGCCGCCGAGCTCGCCGCCACCTGCGACACGATCCTCTCCCAGGCGGGCCGCGACGCCGAGCGCGCCCGCGAGCTCGCGCGCCAAACCTCGCTGCTGCGCGCCGCCAAGCTCCTCAACGAAAGCCTCGACGTCCCGCGCGTGCTGACGCGCATCTGTCGCGAGGCGGCGGCGATACTCGACGCCGACACGGCCGTCGTCTTTCGCATATCGGCACCGCACTCGGAACGCCCGCCGGTGCTGGTGCTCGAGGCCGCGCACGGCCTGCCGCCAGAGGCGATCGGCCTCGAGCTCGCGGTCGGCGAGGGCGCCGCGGGCCGGGTCGCGGCGAGCGGCGAGGCGCTCATCACGCACGACTACCCGCGCGAGATCGGGGCGCCCAGCGCTGTTTTCGCCGACGTTCACGCAGGTATCGCGGTGCCGATGCGCTGGGGCGGCCGTTTGCGCGGCGTGCTGAGCGTCGGCTACCGGCGTCCGGTGCGTCTCGGGCGCGACGAGGTGCGGATGCTCGAGGCGTTCGCCGAGCTCGCGGCGGTCGCCTGCCGCAACGCCGCCGCCCACGAGAGCCTGGCGCTCGTCGCTCGCACCGATGGCCTCACCGGCTGTCTCAACCACGCCGCTTTGCACGAGGCGCTCGCCCGCGAGGTCGAGCGCTGCCGCCGCAGCGGCCACCGCCTGTCGCTGCTTCTCATCGACCTCGACCACTTCAAGCAGGTCAACGAGCGGCGCGGCCACCTCGTCGGCGACGAGGTGCTGCGCACCGTCGGCTACGCGCTGCGCCAGTCGGTGCGCGGCTTCGACTTCGTCGGTCGCTACGGCGGCGACGAGTTCGCGCTGGTGGTGGTCGACGCGACCGAAAGCGAGGCGCGCCGCGCGGCGCAGCGCGCTCGCGACCGTGTGTCGGCAGCGGTGGCTCAGCTCAAGCTCGGGCAAGACGTGGGGATGACGGTGGGGCTCGCCGAGTGGCGGCCCGGCGAGACGGCGTCGGACCTCGTCGCCCGTGCCGACCGCGCCCTGCTCTACGGCAAGCTGCAACTGGGTCGCGGCGCGACTGTCGCGGCCGGCGAAGTGCCCCTCGATTTCGCGTTCGCCGAGGCGGTGCCAGCGATGCGGCGCATGTCGCCACGGCCGTCGCTCGCACCCGCGTTCGCCGACGAGACAGACGAACAGGCGGTCAGGTTGCGCAAGCGCACACGCCAGCTTGCGCTCGCTGCCGAGCTAGGAGCGCGGCTGGCGGCGATGGTCGAGCCGGACAGGATCGTCGAGACCGCGGCGAGCGAACTGCATCGCGCGTTCGGTTTCCACTCCTGTGCGGTGCTGCGCCTGACCGACGACGGCGATCTGGCGATCGTCGCCACCCGCGGTCGACCGGCGGCGCTGGCGGGCGAACGGCCACGAATCCCGCGCGATGCGGGGATTGTCGGCAGGGCGTTGCGCGAACGGCAGGCGCTCGTCGCCAACGACGCCCGCGCCGAGGGCGACGAGTTCGCGCTCGACACGGTCGCCGACTGGGACGCTGCACGTTCGCAGGCAGCGGCGCCCGTGTGGGCGGGGGGAGAGCTGTGGGGCGCGTTGTTCGTCGCCGAACGCGCCGCCGGCGCTTTCGACGAGGACGACGCGCTCGCCCTGCAAGCGGTCGCCGACCTGCTCGGCGCGTCGCTGCGCTCGGCGCTGCTCTACGAGCGTCTCGACCGCGCCTACACCGGCACCGCCGAGGCGCTGGCCGCTGCGCTCGAGGCAAAAGACTCCTACACCGCCGAGCACTCGCGCTCGCTCGTCGAGCACGCCGAGGCGGTGGCGCGCAAGCTCGGCCTCGACGACCGCGAGGTCGAGCGCGTGCGTCTCGGCGCGATCTTCCACGACATCGGCAAGATCGCCGTGCCCGACTCGATCCTCAACAAGCCCGGACCGCTCACCGACGCCGAACGGCGGGAGATGGAGAAGCACACGATCGCGGGTGAGCGCATCTTGCGCCCGATCGAGTTCCTGCGCGATGTGCTACCGATCGTCCGTCACGAGCACGAGCGCTGGGACGGCCAGGGGTATCCCGACGGGCTCGCTGGCGAGGAGATCCCGATCGGGGCGCGGATCGTGCTCGCCTGCGACGCCTACGACGCGATGACGAGCGATCGCCCGTACCGTCCGGCGCTGCCGGCCGAGGTGGCACGCCAGGAACTCGCGCGCAACGCCGGCAGCCAGTTCGACCCGCGCGTCGTCGAGGCGCTGCTCGAGGTTCTCGCCGAACGCGACCGCTAGCGCTCGAGCCGCGCCAGCCGGCGGGGGAGGTCGTCGTAGAAGCCCGCCACTAGCCGGCGCACCTCGGCTAGCGGTCGCGAGAACGCGCGCGCCACGAGGTGCTCGCCGCGTCCGCGCGGCTCGCTACGGCAGGCGGCGAGAACGAGCGCAGCCACCGCGGCGCGGCCGCGCTGCTCCTCGAGCGTCGCGCACAGCGCGAAACCGCCGAGGTAGGCGTCGCGCGTGGCGGGGGGCAGCGCGTCGAGGGGCCCGTCGCGCAAACGACTGGCGAGGGCAGCGAGGAGTCCGTCGCTCTGGCCGGCGAGCACGGCGGCGGGACCCTCGAACAGCCAGCCCAGGCGGCGCAGCGCCCCGCTGCTCGTGGCGGTGAGCGGGGGCGGCAGGGGCCAGCCGCTGGCCGCGGCCGCCGCCTGCGCGTAGAGGCGGCGTGCGGTGGCGCGCAAAGCCCGTTCCGAAAGCGGTGTCGCTGCGGCCCGGCGGCGCAACGCTGGCGTAGCGAGCAGGTGCAGCTCGCCGCTCGCCGCCCAGCCCGCCAGATAGCGGCGGGCATGGCGGGTCTGTGTCGCCCGCCACGCTGCGAGCGCCGGCTGGGCGGCGAGCAGGGACAGCTCGTTGGGATGGAAAACGACGGCGATCTCGCCGGGAGTGCGGAAGCCAAGCTCGGCCAGCTCGAGGCGGAAGCGCTCGAGGTCGTCGAGCGTGCGCTGTGCGCTGTCGGTCTCAGCGCGCTCATGGCGAGCGCTGAACGACGCCGAGTAGCTCTCGGTCCAAGCCACGCCGGCACGCTACCGTCGCTCGACCGCATCGGCATGGCGCTGCGCGCTTCGCGCCGTTGCTCCGCTGCGGGCGCGCGCACCCACCGGCTACCCGCGGTGCGTGTTATCGGGTGCGGCCAGCCTTGGACCAAAGTTCGATTGCAGGCACGCTCGAGCTGCCGATAGTGGAACCAGCACGTGCAGCCGTCAGGGAAGATGGCCCCTCTCACCGACGACACCCGCGCCAGCCGATTGAGATCCGCGACTAGCCTGCGCGCGGCACGACGCTCCCGAAGGCGCGGCGCTGTCGGGGACGGGCGCGGCGCTCTCACCAGCGAGCGCGGCTGGGTGTTGGTCGAGGTCATGATGGGCGCCCTGCTCGTCGCGATGGCGGCGGCAGCGCTGCTCGGCGGTCTCGACAACTTTCAGCGCGCCAACACGGTCAACCGCTCCCGCACCGTCGCCACCAACCTCGCCGAGCAGGACATCGACCGGATGCGCAGCCTGCGCAACGACCAGCTTCTCAACCTCGACCAGACCCGCACTGTGCAGGTCAAGGGGGTGACCTACACGATCCGCTCGCGCGCCGACTGGCTGTCCGACTCGGGAACGGACGCCGGCTGTTCCGCGCCCAACGTGCAGGCGAACTACATGCGCCTGACCTCGACGGTGAGCTCGCCGGCGCTGTCGACGCCGGTGCGCATCACCACCCTCGTGACGCCGCGCGGCACTCCGCTCGATGCCTCAGGCGGTGCGATCGTGCTGACGGTGCTCGACCGCAACGACCAGCCCCTTCCCGGTGTGACGGTGCAGCTGTCGGGACCGGTCAACCTCACGGCGACGACCAACTCCCAGGGCTGCGTGTTCTTTGCAGGCGTTCCCGGTGGCGACTACAACGTCACCGCGCCTTCGAGCTACGTCGAGATGGACGGTACGAGCCCGCCCACCGACGTCGTCTCGCCGATCGCCGGGCAGACGGTGAACAAGACCCTCAAGATCGATCGTCCCGGTCGTATCACGGCGCAGATCGCGACCAAGGTCGGCGGCACGCTCTACCAGTCGCAGGCGCAGATGCTGTCGGTGGCCAACTCGAGCCTGCCGTCGCCGAACTACAAGACCTACAACCTGTCGAGCCCCGCTACCTCGATCACGACCGGCGATCTCTTCCCCTTCCCGTCGGGTTACGGCGTGTTCACCGGCGGTTGCGCCGCCAACAACCCGACCGTCTACAACGCCTCCTACTACCAGTCGAACCCGGGTCTCGCGACGTTCGGTCCTGGCCAGACGGCGACGGTGACGGTGATCCAGCCTGCGATCAACGTGGTCGTGCGCGATAGCAGCAACCAGCTCGTAGCGAACGCCGACGTGGTCGCCTACTCGCAGGACAGCGGTTGCTCGCAGACCTTCCGCAAGCTGACGAACAGCCAGGGTCGCCTGTCCGACCCCGGCTTTCCGTTCGGCACCTACCGGGTCTGCGTCGACAACAACCGCTCGGGCTCGAGTGCGCGCTACGTCTACGTCACCGGCAACGTCGCCAACACCTCGCCTGATGGCACGGCGACGATCAACGTGACGATCCCGAGCAGCAGCTCGGCGCGGGGGTCGTGTCCGTGATCGCCCGTGTGCGAAAAGACGAGCGTGGCTTCACGCTGGTGGAGCTCCTCACGGCGATGCTGATCGGCCTCGTGATCCTCGGTGCCGGTCTCGCCATTCTCGACCGCTCCTGGAACGCGTCGGCCGAGGTGAGCGACCGAGCGGCAGGTCTCGCCGCCGCCCGCAGCGCGATGGCGCAGGTGGCGCGCGATCTCCGCAGCCAGGTCTGTCTCGGTGCCAACACCCCGATCATCTACGGCGACCAGAACCGCGTGCGCTTCTACGCCAACCTCTCCGACGGCTCGTCGCGCAACGCGGTCGAGATTCGCGAGATCGCCTACGACGCGTCCGCGCGCACGCTCGTCGAGCGCGTTTGGCGCCCCACCGGTGGCACCTACCCCAACCTCACCTACCCGGCGCAGCCGACGGCGACCAACCTGCTGCTCGAGCGCGCCTGGCCAGCGAGCTCGGGCGCGCCGATCTTCGACTACTACGCCTGGGATACCAGCAACGGTGGCGCGACCGTGCGCCTCGGCACGCCGCTGTCGGCGAGCGACGCCGCCCGCACGATCCGCATCGTCGTGAGCTTCCAGGCGCGACCGTCCAATCGCCCCTCGGCCGCCCAGCGCGCAGCCGACATTCAGAACGAGGTCTTCGTGCGCTCGGCCGATAACACCAGTGCGACCGGAGGTCCCTCCTGTGCGTAACCGCTGGCAGCGAACGATGAGTGCCGTTCTGGCCGCCGGGCGTGGCGAGCGCGGCTTCACGACCGTCACGTTGATGGGCGTGCTGCTCGTCGGCGGCCTCCTCGTCGCTGCTGCGTTCGCCGCCGTCGTGCCCGACATACGCGCTTCGGGGAACGACCTCCAGCGCAAGAAGGCGTGGGCCGCGGCCGAGGCTGGTGTCGCCTACTACTCGTACCGCCTGGCCGTCGACCCGAGCTTCTGGACCAAGTGCGACAACGTGCCGCCGCCGTCGCCGGGCGACGTGAACCCGGTCAACCAGCCTTGGAACGGTACCGGCAGCGACCCCCGCCGCTGGCGCACGATTCCGGGCGACACCGCTCAGTACACGATCGAGCTGCTTCCTGCGCCGGGCAGGTCCGCGTGCGATCCGAGCGATCCGATCGGGTCGATGATCGACACCGCGAGCGGCACCTTCCGGGTCCGCGTCACCGGTCGCGCTCGGGCTCCTCGTACCAGCAGCGACAGACCTGTCAAACGCAGCATCATCGTCCGTTTCAAGCGCCGCAGCTTCCTCAACTTCATCTACTTCACCGACTTCGAAACCCGCGACCCCGCGGTCTACAGCGGCAGCCAAACCCAGGCGCAGGCGAGTGCGCAGTGCCAGCGCTACCGGCGCAACGGGCGCCCGCTCGGCGACAACGACACACCCTGTACGCCGATCTACTTCATCACCGGCGACTACGTGCGCGGGCCGATGCACACCAACGACGGCATCTACGTGTGCGGCAACCCGGTGTTCGGGCGCAACGCCAACGACCCGGTCGAGATCTCGGAGCCGGCGCCCGGCTGGCAGACCGGCAACTGCTCCGGCTCGCCGGTGTGGCAGGGCGCCTACCAGCCCGGCGCGCCAGTGCTCGACATGCCGCCCACAAACGGGCAGCTGAAGCAGCAGACCGACCAGACCTATCTGTTCCAAGGTCGCACCGTGATAACCCTGAACGGGGCGTCGATGACCGTCGACAACCCGGCGAAGTGCTCCTCGCTCGGTCTGTCGAACCCGTGCACGATGTCGCTGCCGTCGAACGGCCTGATCTATGTGGATCGCGCGAGCGGCGGCTGCCCGACGCCCTACGACCAGCGCCGCCAGTACCAGAG
>BEIR01000013.1 GCA_002898855.1 bacterium HR41 | reverse complement strand
TGACCACGAGGGCAACTTCCTCATCAATCCCGACGAGGACTGGCTTTTGGAGAGCCCGCTCGACCTGGTCGTCGCCGGCACCGAAGAGGCGATCCTGATGGTCGAGGCCGGCGCCGACGAGGTGCCCGAGGCGGTGATCCTCGACGCTCTCGACATCGCCCACGGCGAGATCAAGCGCATCTGCCGGGCGCAGTGGGAGCTGCGCGAGAGGGCAGGCAAGCCGAAGATCGAGGTGCGCGCTCCCGAGGTCGACCGCGCGCTCTACGAGCAGATCCGCGAGCGCTTCGGCGACGATCTCGACGCCGCGACCCAAGTCGAGGACAAGCTCGCCCGCCAGGAAGCGACGAAACAAGTTGAGGAGCGCGTGCTTGCCGAGTTCGCGGGCGAGGAGGCGCTCGCCGGTCTCGATCCAGCCGCTGCTCTCGAGCGCCGCAAAGCAGTACAGCTGGCGTTCGACAAGCTCGAGAAAGACATCATCCGTACGCGCATCGCGGTGGCCAAGAAGCGCCCCGACGGGCGCGCCGCCGACGAGATCCGGCCGATCTCGATCGAGGTCGGCGTCGCGCCGCGCACGCACGGTTCGGCGCTGTTCACGCGCGGTCAGACGCAGGCGTTCTCGGTCGCGACTCTCGGCACCACTCGTGACGAGAAGAAGCTCGACGATCTCGGCTTGATCGAGTACAAGCGCTACCTCCACCACTACAACTTCCCGCCGTTCTGCGTCGGCGAAACGGGCCCGATGCGAGGCCCGAAGCGGCGCGACATCGGTCACGGAGCGCTCGCCGAGCGGGCGCTAGTGCCGGTGATCCCGTCCGAGGACGAGTTTCCGTACACGATCCGCGTCGTATCGGACATCCTCGAGTCGAACGGCTCCTCGTCGATGGCGTCGGTATGCGGCTCGACGCTCGCGTTGATGGACGCCGGCGTGAAGATCAAGCGCCCGGTCGCTGGCATCGCGATGGGCCTGATCAAGGAGGGTGACGACTACATCATCCTCACCGACATCGCCGGTGTCGAAGACCACCTCGGCGACATGGACTTCAAGGTCGCCGGCACCGAACGGGGCGTCACCGCGCTCCAGATGGACATCAAGATCTCGGGCGTTACCTTCGACATTTTGCGTGACGCGCTCGCCCAGGCACGCAAGGCGCGGCTCGAGATCCTCGAGAAGATGCGCGCGGTGATCGCCGAGCCGCGGTCGACGCTCTCGCCGCACGCGCCGCGCATCACCCAGGTCAAGATCGACCCCGAGAAGATCGGCGCGTTGATCGGCAAGGGCGGCGAGACGATCCGCGCCCTGCAAGAGGAGTACGACGCCGAGATCGATGTCGACGAGGACGGCACGGTGCGGATCTATGCCCGCGACGGCGAGCTCGGCGAGCAGCTCGTGCAACGCATCCGTATGCTGACCAAGGAGGTCGAGGTCGGCGACGAGTACGTCGGCCGTGTCGTCAAGACGACCACTTTCGGCGCGTTCGTCGAGCTGTCGAAAGGCACCGACGGGCTGCTGCACATCTCGAACATCGCGCCGGGGCGTCGCCCGCGCACGGTCGAAGAGGTGCTGAAGCGTGGCGACGAGCTGCGCGTGAAGGTCGTCGAGGTCGACCGCGAGCGCGGACGGATCGGTCTGCGACTCGCCGACGATCCCGAGATCCAAGGCAAGACCCCGGAGGAGCTGGCGCGGATCGGCACCGGCGACCGCTCGTCCCGCGAGGGGTCCGAGCGCAGCGATCGCGGCGGGCGTGGCGAGCGCCCTGACCGCGGCGGCAACGGACGCCGGCGCGGCGGCCGCCACTAGGACGGTGGCGGTGTCGCCGCCGACAGCCGCTGCCGGCGACGCGCAGGTCACCACGCTCCCCTGTGGCGTGCGCGTCGCGAGCGAGCGCGTCGACGGGGTGCGCTCGATAGCGCTCGGCTTCTGGATCCGCTGCGGCTCGCGCGACGAAAGCGAGGAGCTGGCCGGCGTCTCGCACTTTCTTGAGCACCTGTTGTTCAAAGGCTCGGCGCGCTACAGCTCGCGCGAGATCGACGAGCTGTTCGACGCCCTCGGCGCCGAGGCGAACGCCGGCACCGGCAAGGAAACGACGTCGGTGTACGCGCGTTTCCTCGACCGTCACCTGGAGCGCGCTTTCGACGTCCTTCAGGACATGGTGCTGCGCCCGGTCTACGCCGAGGTCGACTCCGAGCGCCAGGTGATCCTCGAAGAGATCGCGATGTACGAGGACGAGCCGCAGGATCGTGTCCACGACCTGCTTGCCCGGGCGCTGTTCGCCGATCACCCGCTCGGCCGACCGATCCTCGGGCGCGCCGAGGTGATCGCGAACGTGCCGGTTGCGGTCGTCGGCCGCTACCACAACGAGCGCTACCGGCCGCGCAACGTCGTCGTGGCCGCCGCCGGCTCGGTCGACCACGGGCGGCTCTGCGAGCTTGTCGAGCAGGCGTTCGCCGACCAGCCCGCCGAACCGGGCCCGACCGAGCTGCCCGCCGATGCGCCGGCCCATTACGGCGCCAGCGTGCGGTTCCAGCGCAAGGACACCGAGCAGTTCCACGTCTGTGTCGGGGCTCCCGGGCTCGCGCGCGGCGACGAACGGCGCTTCGCGCTGCGCGTTCTCGACACGATCCTTGGGGGCAGCTCCTCTTCCCGCCTTTTCCAGGAGGTGCGCGAGAAGCGCGGGCTTGCCTACTCGGTGTACTCGTACGCCTCTCAGTTCGTGGACTGCGGGCAGGTAGCGATCTACGTCGGCACGCGGCCCGACCGGGTGACCGAGTCGCTCGAAGTGATCGGCCGCGAGCTGCGCCGCCTCGTCGAGGAAGGCATCACCGACGACGAGCTCGAGCGCGCGCGCGAGAACGCCAAGGGACGCACGGTGCTGGCGATGGAGTCGACGCTCGCGCGCATGAACCGACTCGGCGGTTCGCTGCTCACCGGCGTGCCGCTTTTGTCGCTCGACGAGGTTCTCGAGCGCTACGACGCGGTCACCGCCGACGACGTCGTCGCGCTGGCCGGCGAGCTGTGGCAGCCCGACCGTTTGGTGGCGGCAGCGATCGGTCGCGACGAGGAGGTGTGGCGGCGCGGGCTCGAGGCCCTTGCCCCAGCGCTCGCCGAGGCGGCAGCGCAAGCCGCGGAGGCGACGGGGTGATCAAGGTCGCGGTCAGCGGCGCCGCCGGCCGGATGGGGGAGACCGTCTGCCGGGCGGTGGCGGAGGCGGATGATATGGAGCTCGTTGGTCGTGCCGATCCGCGGCTCGGGACCAGCGTCGAGGAAGCCATTGCCGACGCCGAGGTGATGGTCGACTTCACCACTCCCGACGCTGCGGTCGGCAACGCGCGCACTGCGCTCGAGCGTGGCGTCCACGTCGTGATGGGAACCACTGGCGCCGACTTCGCTCAGCTTGCCGGCAGCGGCCGGGCGAACCTCTTCGTAGCACCCAACTTCGCCATCGGCGCCGTGCTGATGATGGAGTTCGCCCGCCGTGCGGCGCCCCACATGCGCGAGTGCGAGATCGTCGAGCTTCACCACGACCGCAAGCTCGACGCGCCCTCGGGCACGGCGAAACGCACCGCCGAGCTCTTGCGTTCGGCCGGTGCCAACGTTCACGAGCCGATCCACTCGGTGCGACTGCCCGGACTGGTCGCCCACCAGGAGGTGATCTTCGGTGGGCTCGGCGAGACGCTCACGATCCGCCACGACACGACTTCACGGGAAGCGTTCATGCCCGGCGTTCTGCTCGCCATCCGGCGAGTGCGCTCGCTTCCGGAGCGCTACGTCGTCGGACTCGAGCGTCTGCTCTTCGATTGATCCCCGCCGTCGGTCTGGCGGCCGCGCAGTGCACGTGGGATCACGAAGCGGATCGCCGACCGCTCGGCATCGAGTGCGCACGTCTTGTTGTCGATCAAACCGAGTTTGCGCGCCACCGGAAGCACGCGTAGCTGCTCGAGCTGCCAGCGGCCGCCGCGCTTCGGCGTGACCAGCCAGATCCGTCCCGTGGGGCGCAGGCGCGGGCGGTAACGCACGAGCGCCTGCGCGGCCTCGTTGGCGTCCTCGACGGCGACTACGGCCGCGTCGAGCTCGCCGGAGCGCACGAACCCGCGCCCGAGCGCCTCGCGCAGCGCGCGGCGCAAATCGCTGCCCACGTCGCCGGCGACCTCGACGCGCTCGTTCTCCTCGATCCCGAGCCGGCGCGCGAGGTCGCTCGTCGCTCTCGCCTCACTACCCATCGTGCTCATTGTGGCATTCGCCGCGGCGTTTCCCAGCGACTCGGCGCCGGTGCGCCGGCGGTGCGATAATCCCCGTCGATGGCGTCCTTCGGCGGGATCTTGACGGCGATGGTTACGCCTTTCGACGAGCGCGGTGCCGTCGCCGAAGAGCGTGCGGTGCACCTGATGCACCACCTCTTCGACACCGGTTCCGACGGCATCGTGCTGACGGGCACGACCGGCGAGGCGCCGACCCTCACCGACGACGAGAAGGCGGCGCTGTGGCGACTCGGCGTCGAGGAGTGCGGCGACCGCGGACGGATCATCGCCGGTACCGGCAGCAACGACACGCGGCACACGATCGAGCTGACGGAGCGAGCCGCCGAAGCTGGCGTCGACGCGGCGCTCGTCGTCGCGCCCTACTACAACAAGCCGAATCGGCGGGGCTTGGTCGCCCACTTCCGTGCGGTGGCGGCGGCCACCGACCTGCCGATCATCCTCTACAACATCCCGTCGCGCTGTGCGGTCGACATGCCCAACGACCTGTTGCGCGAGCTCGCCGAGATCGAGAACGTGGTCGCTGTCAAACAGGCGCGCTACGAGGATCTCGAGCCGATCGAGGGGCTCGAGCTCTTGGCCGGCAACGACGACATGCTGGCGCGAGTGCTCGACATCGGCGGCACCGGTGGCATCACCGTCGCTTCGCACCTCGTCGGCCGCGAGATGCGCCGGATGATCGATGAGCCCGAGCAGCGCCAGCAGATCCACGAGTCGCTGCGCGACCTCTTCGCCGCTCTCTTCGTCACCACGAGCCCGATCCCGATCAAGGCCGCCTTGAACATGCTCGGCCACGAGGTGGGCGGTCTGCGCTTGCCGCTGGTCGAGGCCAGTGCCGAGGAGCGGGCGGTGGTGAGGCAGGCGCTCGAACGCCACGGCCTGCTCGCGACCGTTTGACGCGGTGAGCGGTCGGCTGCGCGTCCTGCCGCTCGGCGGGCTCGGCGAGATCGGCAAAAACATGACCGTCGTCGAGTACGACGGGCGCATCGTCGTCGTCGACGCTGGCCTGATGTTCCCTACCCCGGACCAGCTCGGGATCGACCTCGTTCTGCCGGACTTCGGCTACTTGCGCGAGAACCGCAGCCGGATCGAGGCGTTCGTCCTTACCCACGCCCACGAGGATCACGTCGGCGCGTTGCCGTTCGTGTTGCGCGAGCTCGCGGTAGACGAGGTGCCGCCGATCTACGCCGGGCGGCTCACGGCAGCGCTGGTGCGTTCACGGCTAGACGAGCACCGCCTGAAGCCGGCGCTCGCAGCCGTCCGCGACCTGCTGCCGGGCGAACCCGTAGTGGCGGGACCGATGACCGTCGAGCTGATCCGCATGGCGCACTCGATCCCCGACAGCTTCGCCGTGCTGATCGAGACGCCGCTCGGGGCGGTGCTTGTGACAGGCGACTACAAGTTCGACCAGACGCCGATTGACGGTCAACCGCCCGACATGCGCCGCCTCGCCGAGATCGGCCAGAAGGGGCTGCTCTTGCTGTGTGGCGACTCGACCAACGCCGACCGTCCCGGCCTGTCCCCGTCGGAGGCCAGCGTCGGTCCCAACCTCGAGCGCGTGTTCGCCGAGTGCGAGGGGCGCGTAGTCGTGACCTCCTTCGCCTCGAACATCCACCGCATCCAGCAGGTGCTCGACGCAGCGCGCGCCACCGACCGCCGCGTGGCGATCGTCGGGCGTTCGATGCGCAAAGCGTTCAACGTCGCTCGCTCGCTGGGCTATCTCGAGACTGACGACGGGCGGCTCGTGCCTCCGCACGAAGTCGAAGATTTTCCGCCCCGCAAGCTCGCTGTCCTGTCGACCGGCTCCCAGGGCGAGCCGCTGTCGGCGCTTCGCCGGATGGCCCACGGCGAGCACCCCCACGTGCGCCTGCGCGCAGGCGACACCGTCGTTTTCTCAGCGACGCCGATCCCCGGCAACGAACGCGCTGTCAATGAAACGATCGATCGCATCTACCGGATCGGCGCCGACGTCGTAACCCCGCGCGACATCCCGGTGCACGCGTCCGGCCACGGACACGCCGAGGACCTCAAGTTGATGATCCGCCTCACCAATCCGCGCTACGTGATGCCGGTGCACGGCGACTACCGGCGCCTGCGTTTGCACGCGAAGCTCGCGGAATCGGTGGGGATCGCGCCCGAGCGCATCTTCATTACCGAGAACGGCCGCCCGCTCGAGATCGACGCGCACGGCGCGCGGCTGGGCGAGCCGGTCGCGGCAGGCGTGATCTTCGTCGACGGCATGGAGGTGGGCGACATCGAGGACGTCGCGCTTCGCGACCGGCGGATGCTCTCGGCCGACGGCGTCTTCATTGTCGTCGCGACGATCTCGAGCCAGGACGGTCGCTCGGTCGCGCCACCAGAGGTGTTGTTCCGCGGCGTGCCCTTCCTGACGAGCGAGCAGGACGCGTTCGTAAGCGAGCTGCGCGAGGAGATCGAGCGCTCGCTCGCGCGCGCCGCTCGCGACCAGGTGCTCGAGCCGGACCTGCTGCGCAGCCACCTGCACGACGACGTCGCCGCTTTCGTGTACGAACGACTGCGCCGCCGGCCGCTGGTGTTGCCCGTGGTCGTCGAGGTCTAGCGACCGGCCTGCGCTTCGGCCGCCGCCGGCGCGTGCGCAGCCTTTTGCTCGGCGCACGCCGGCAGCCGCAGCTCGAAGCGGGTGCCGGGATCGGGGCGGTGGACGAGCACGACACTGCCACCGTGGCCCTCGGCTACCGCTCGTACGATCGCGAGGCCGAGGCCGTTGCCCGGCGACTGTGTGGTGCCACGAGTGAAACGCTCGAAAACGCGGGCAGCCGCCGCCCGCGGGATCCCCGGACCGTCGTCCTCGACGACAAGAAGCGCTGTGCCGTGCTCGCTGCCGACGGCGACGCGTACGTGCGTGCCGGGGGGCGTGTGCACAAGCGCGTTCTCGACCAGGTTGGTGATCGCGCGCAAGAGCTCGTCACGTTCGGCGACCACGAAAACCGGCTCGCGAAGGTCCACCGTCAGTTCGTGGTGCTCGGCAAGGGGGGCGAGCTCCGCCGCCGCCTCGCGTACGAGCTCGCCCATCTCGACGCGTGTGCGCTGCGCACGCGAGCCGTTGCGACCCTCTTTCGCCGCATCTGCCCGCGCGAGCGCCAGAAGGTCGGCGACTAGGCGCCGCATGCGCTCGGCAGAGTGCAGCGCCGAGCGCGCGATCTCGCGCTCCTCGCCCGAGAGCTCGGGCTCGAGCAGCTCGAGGTTTGCGAGCACGCTCGTGAGCGGCGTGCGCAGCTCGTGCGAGGCGTCGGCCAGGAAGCGTCGCTGCATTGCGAGGGTCGCCTCGACCTCGGCTCTCGCCGCGGCGAGCTCGCGGAGCATCGCTTCCAGCGTCACCGCCAGCTCGTGGACTTCGTCGCGCGCCTCGGGCTTGGGCAGGCCGACGCGCGGGTCGCGAGTGCGCGCTACCTCCCGCGCTGCCCCGGTAAGACGGGCGATCGGCCGCATCGCGCGCGACGCGACGAGAAAACCGCCGAGGAACGCAAGCCCCGTACCACCGATCACGCCCAGCGCCAGGAAGAGGTTGATGCGCGCGATCGTGCGTTCGACGGAAGCGCGCGGTCGCGCGTACTGCACGTAGCCGGCGGGAGAGGCGAACGGCGTTTCGAGCAGCCCGAACGGTTCGCTGCGCACACGCTGCGTGCCGAGCAGCGGACGCGAGACGACGCGATAGGGGCCGACGTCGACAATGCCCTCGCGGGCCGGCCCGAGCTCCGGCGCCGCCGCTGGTGCGATCACGCGCTGGTGGTAGTCGAGGACGCGGATCACCGCCCCGCCGCTGGCAGCAGCTCGGATCACCGACAGGTCCTGGGCACGTACCTCCAGCGAACCGTCGAGGGCGCGCTCGACGCGCAACTGCTCCTGAAGGTCGGCAGCCGTGGCGCGCAGCTCGTCGTCGAAACCGGCGCGCAAGCGACCGGCTGCGAAAGCGCCGACGACGAGAGCGAACAAGCACAGGATCAAGAACGTCAACGCCGCCGAGACGATCGCCAGCTTGATACGCACCGGCAGGCGCACGCGGGCCTGCTTGAGCCAGGCACCCGCCCGCCTTGTGGCCGCGTGTGAGGACGATCGCAGTTGCCGTGTCACGGCGCCCTCAGCACGTAGCCTGCACCGCGCACGGTGTGGAGCATGCGCGGCTCGCCGGCTGCCTCGAGCTTGCGGCGCAGGTTCGAGATGAACACGTCGACGGTGTTCGTCTCGCTGAACGGGTCGTAGCCCCAGACCTCGTCGAGCAGGCGTTGGCGCGAGATGACGATCCGCTCGTTGCGCATCAGGTACTCGAGGAGGTCGAACTCGCGCGCTGTCAGCTCGATCGTGCGGCTTCCGCGCACCACCTCGCGGGTGTCGGGGTTGAGCCGCAGATCTCCGACGACGAGCGAGGCGCTCCCCCGCGGCGGGTGGCGGCGCAACAGCGCGCGGATGCGCGCCAGCAGCTCGGCACGGTCGAACGGTTTGACGAGGTAGTCGTCGGCGCCGCTGTCGAGACCGGTGACACGGTCGTCGACCGCGTCGCGCGCGGTCAACATCAAGATCGGGGTGCTGGCTCGCGTGCGCAGCTGCTTGCAGACGTCGATGCCGTCGATGTCGGGAAGGCCGAGATCGAGGATCACTAGATCCGGCTCGTAGAAGCGGGCACGCTCGAGCGCGCTCTCGCCGTCAGCGGCAAGCTCGACGTCATAGCCCTCGCGCACCAGCGAGCGCCGCAAGACGGTCGCGATCTCGCGGTCGTCCTCAACCACCAGCACGCGCGCCTGCCGCTCCATCGCTGCTTCCATGCTAGGGAGCGCGACGCGCCAAAAGGCGTCCGTCCGCGCGAGGCAGGGAGAGTAGGTCGCGCGTCGAACGGCGCTAACCAGAACCGCTGAATGTCGAAAAAGCGTCGCTCACGCTCCGCGGCGACATCGAAGCGCCGCTCGCCCCTGCCCGAGCTAGCCCTCGGACAGGTCGAGCGCGACCTGATCGGCATCTTCCTTGTCGCAGTCGGAGTGTGGGGTGCCGTCGTCGGCTACACCGGGAGCGCCGGCGGCCGCCTCGGCGAGGCTCTCGTCGCCGGCTGCGAGCTGATTTTCGGTGTCACGGCGGTGCTCTTACCGCCGGCGCTGGTCGCCGGCGGTGCGCTACTGGTGGCGCGGTCGCTGCTCGTAGTGCCGCTGCGCGCGGTGGTGGCGGTCGCGCTCGTCTGGCTCGCTGTCGCGACGGTCGCGGCTGGTGGTCTCTTCGGCGTCGGGCCCGCGCCAGCGAGCGCCGAGGCGGCATTCGCGACGACTGCGCTGCGCGACGGGGGCGGCGCGGTTGGGGCCGGCACCTACGTTCTTGTCAGCGAGCTTTTGCAACGGCCGGGCGCTTACCTCTTCGTCGCGCTCGCGCTCGCCACCGCGCTGCGCCTCGCGAGCGCGCGTCCGCTAGCCGAGGCGCTCGCCGCGCTCACCCCGCGTCTCGCCGCGATCGCCCGCGACAGCGTGGCGCGGGCGCGGGAGCGGCGGGCGGCAGCCGCTCGCACAGCGGTGGGGCAGGGGGCTGCGTTCGACGCTCCCCCTTGGCCGCCCCCTGCCGGTGACGACGCGGCGGGCTCGGACCGCGACGAGGGCGAGCTCGCCGACGGTGCCTCCGCTTTCAGCGCGCCGCTGGCAATCGATCCAGCTGCGCGCTTTCCCGACATCTACAGCCCAGAGCACGAGGGGAGCGACACGCCCGACGAGCACACGGACGCAGAACTGGCCGACGCGCAGGGGAGCGTCGATGCGCACGAAAGCGCATTTTCGACTGGCCACGACGCGGGCGAAGGCGATGATGGCGGTGCGAGCGACACGGACGCAGTGCCGCTCGACGAGCCGTCGGTCGCGGTCAGCGACGAGGCCGTCACGGCGCCGCGACCGGCGCCGGCCAGCGCTGCGGCGCGCACGCCGCAAGGGCTTCCACGCGGGGGTGTGACCTTCGCTGACGGGACCGAATACTCGTTACCGTCGCCGCGCCTGTTGCGCCGCAGCGAGGCCGCGCCGGAGCTCGACCAGCGCCAGATCGAGCGCACCGGGCGCCAGCTCGTCGAGGCGCTCGGTCACTTCCACATCGACGCGCGCGTGATCGGCACTGTCGTCGGGCCGCATGTCACTCGCTACGAGCTGCGTCTCGCCCCGGGCACCAAGATGTCCAAGATTGCGCAGCTCAAGGACGACCTCGCCTACGCGCTGGCGGCCGAGCACGTTCGCATCCTCGCGCCGATACCGGGCAAGCAGGCGGTGGGTGTGGAGGTGCCCAACAGGATGCGGCGGATGGTCCACCTCGGCGATGTCTTCGGCCAGCCGCCGCGCGGCTGGTCGCCGCTCACGGTCTGGCTGGGAAAGGACATCGCCGGCAACGCGATCGCGGCCGACATCGCCAAGCAGCCGCACATCCTTGTCGCTGGCGCCACCGGCTCGGGCAAATCCGGCTGCGTCAACGCGATGCTCAGCTCGATCCTGCTGCGCGCCACACCGAACGAAGTCCGGCTGGCGCTGGTCGATCCCAAGCGCGTAGAGCTCAACCACTACGAGCAGGTTCCCCATCTCCTCACGCCGGTGGTGACGAGCCCGCGCGCCGCCGCCAACGTGCTTTCCAACCTGGTGCGCGAGATGGAGGAGCGTTACGGTCTGATGAGCCGCGTCAAGGCGCGCTCACTGCCCGAGCTGAACCGCCTGCGGGCGCGGGCCGGCGAGGCGACGCTCCCGTACATCCTGTGCGTGATCGACGAGCTCGCCGACCTGATGATGATCGCGCCCGCCGAGGTCGAGGATTCGATCATCCGGCTCGCCCAGAAGTCGCGAGCCGTCGGGATCCATCTCGTGCTCGCTACCCAGCGGCCGAGCGCCGACGTGATCACCGGTCTGATCAAGGCGAACATTCCGGCACGGATCGCCTTCGCCGTCTCATCGCAAACCGATTCGCGTGTGATCCTCGACCAGAACGGCGCCGAATCGCTGCTCGGTCAGGGCGACATGCTCTTCCGGCCGGCGGGAGCCTCCAAGCTCGCGCGCATCCAGGGCGCGTTCATCTCCGAGGAGGAGATCGCCCGCCTCACCGCTCACTGGCATGCGCAGGGAGAGCCAGAGCTGCGCGAAGAGATGCTCGGCGCCCCGCCCGGCGACGACGACGAGGGGCAGGGGGACGCCGACCCCGATCACGACCCGCTCCTCGCCGAGGCGATCCGCACCGTCGTTGCGCTGGGGACCGCCTCGACGTCGATGCTACAGCGGCGCTTGCGTGTCGGTTACACGCGCGCCGGCCGCCTGATCGACATGATGGAGCGACTCGGTGTCGTCTCCGGCTACGAGGGCTCGAAGGCTCGGCAGGTGTTGATCAGCGAGGCTGACTTGCCGCGCGTGCTCGCCCAGGTGGAAGGAACGGACAGCGCCCTCGACGACGCCGCGCCGGCGCCCGTGAGCGGCAACGCCGGGCCTTAGGCCGCGTCGCGACCGGCGCAGCGAAAGCGCGCCGAGGTCGGGGGCGTACCTGTCGCGTGCGGCAGAATAGCCGTGGTGCCCGGCATCGGCGAGACGCTACGACAAGCGCGGATGCGACAGCGCCTCGACATCGCCGACGTCGAGGAGCGCACCAAGATCCGCGCGAAGTATCTGCGCGCGCTCGAAAACGAGGAGTTCTCGCTGCTGCCGGGGCCGACTTACGTGCGCACGTTCCTGCGCACGTACGCCGAGTTCCTCGGTCTGGACGCGCGACGGCTCGTCGAGCAGTACCGCGCCGAGTGGGAGCCCGAGACGGCCGCTGTCGAACAGCGCGGGACGCTGCCCCCGCCCCCAGAGCCGGGCCGGCGACCGCCGTCACCGCCGCGCGGGCCACGCCCGTTGGCTGTCGCGGCCGCGCTTGCCGGCTTGCTGCTGGCGGTGCTGTTCGTGCTTGGCTTGACAGGCGAGGACCAGAGTGGCGAGGAAAGCGGCGCGACATCTACCTCCGGAACGCGCGCCACGAGCCGCGGGCCGGGCGGTGCGCCGCCGGCGCGGACGCGCGGTCGGCGTTCGACCACGGCGCGAGCGGTCGTAGTGCTCCAGCCGGCCGTGCCGACGTACGTTTGCGTCGACCGGGGCCCCGGGACCGCGATCACCTACGAGGGCATCGCGAGCAGCGAGCTGCGCTTCTCGGGACCGCGCATCCGCCTAAACCTCGGCAAGACGAGCGTCACGGTGCGTGTCAACGGTCGTGCGCTGACGATTCCGCCAGGACCGAACCCGGTCGGATACGACGTCGTCGGGGCACGCGTCCGCCCGCTCGCGCCCGCCCAGCGGCCCTGTGTCGCACGCCCGACCGGTACCGGGTCGAGCACGCAGCCAGCCACCGGACATACTGCGAGCGGGCAGGGCGCGAGCGGCAGCGGCACCAACGTCAGCGCGGGGTCGCCGTGACGGTGCGGGCGGGCATCCTCGTCATCGGCGACGAGGTGCTAGAGGGCGCGACCGCCGACCGCAACGGCCCCTGGCTCGCTCGTCGGCTTCTCGACCGTGGCGTGGAGGTCGTGGGCATCGCCGTTTGCCCCGACAGCGTCGCCGCGATCACGAGCGAGCTCGCCACCTTCGCGCGGCGCGGCTGCGAGCTTGTTTTCACGAGCGGCGGGCTCGGTCCGACCGACGACGACCGCACCGTCGAGGCCGTGGCTCGCTACGCGAACCGCCCGCTCGCCGTCGATCCTGCGCTCGAGGAGCGGATCGGCGCGATTCTGCGTGCCGCCGCCCAGCGCTGGCGCCGCTTCGACGAAACGGCGCTGCGCCGCTCCAACCGCAAGCAGGCGCTCGTCCCCTCCGGTGCCACCGTGCTCGACCCGGTAGGCACCGCGCCCGGCCTCGTCGTGCCGCCCGCCGACGGGACGGGCGGTCCCACGGTCGTCGTTCTGCCCGGCCCTCCGCGCGAGCTCAAGACGCTCTACGAGCGCGCGGTCGCCACCCCGGTCGTGGCGCGTCTCCTCGAGGGGCTCGAGCCACCTGAGCGCCGTGTCGTGCGCTTCTTCGGGATCCCGGAGTCCGAGCTCGCCCGCGCGGTGCGCGAGATCGAAGAGGAAATCCCCGAAGCCCGCGCCCTCGCGCCGGGGACTTACGTGCGCAAGGGCGAGATCGAGCTCGTCGTGCGCTACGCGGCCGAGCGCGCGGAGCTAGTGGAGCGCTTCGTGACCGCGCTCGCGCGCCGCTTTCCCCGCGAGCTGTTCGCTGCCGACGGGCGGACGATCGACGACCTCGTCGCCGATGCGCTCGCGGGACGGTCGGTCGCGACGGCGGAGTCCTGTACCGGCGGGCTCGTCGCCGCCCGTCTGACCGCGCGCCCTGGGGCGTCCGCGTACGTGCGCGGGGCGGTCGTCGCCTACGACAACGCGGTCAAGGAAGCGGCGCTGGGGGTCGAGCGCGATCTCCTCGCCCGCCACGGCGCGGTTTCGCGCGAGGTGGCTTGCGCGATGGCGTGGGGCGCTGCCGAACGCATGGGGGCCGAGCTCGCCGTAGCGGTGACTGGGATCGCGGGACCGGGGGGCGGTAGCGCCGAGAAACCGGTCGGGACGGTGTGGGTGGCCACCTACGACGGCCGCAGCGCACAGGCGGGCAGGTTGTGGTTGCCGGGCGACCGCGAAGAGGTGCGGGCGCGCGCGGTCACTGCGGCGCTACACGCGCTCTGGCGGGCGGCGAGGGGCGAGGAACTGCCGTTTTGAGCCCGGAGCGCTG
>BEIR01000012.1 GCA_002898855.1 bacterium HR41 | reverse complement strand
CGCGTCCACCACCACGCGCACCGTCGTGTCGCCGACGTCACTGCCGGAGGGGCAGCTGTCGGCGCTGAACTGTGCCGTAGTGCACTTGGTGACGGCGTTCGGATTGCCGACGAGGCCGGGCGGCAGCGTGATCGTGAGCCGCTTGATGTCGTCCGAGGACGGCGTGTAGGCGAAGTTCATCGACACCGTCAGGTTCGGGCTCGAGTTGGCGGTCGGGTTGTTCGGCGACACCGTCAGCGACGTCACCTGGACCGCCGCCTGCGCCAGCGGCGCCGTAGCAGCCGAAGTCGCGGCGACTGCCAAGACGAAGATCGCCACCAGCATCAGCGACCGGCCGATGCGCCGGAGCCGGCTGAAGTTCTCCGCGCAGGCGGTCGGGCTGTCGACACCGGTGCGCACCCGTGACCGCGCCCTTCCGCAGCGGTTAGCGATCGCTGTACGGCTCGCTGGATACGTCACGTCCTGCCCTCCGTGGCCCGGGTTCGCTTGCGCGTGTGCGTGCTCGATGTGTGTGCGGCTAGCGCCCTCTGATCGCTCGACCGCACCCCTGCTCTTGATCAACTTGTTACCGCAAGCAGCTGCTTGACGCAAGCATTTCCGCTGTCAACTTGTCATCTAGCGCGTAGGTAGCGGGTGCGCTGCGGCTCAGCTCAGCGCGGGGCGAGCAGCGGACCGGGTCCGGCGAAGCCGAGGAACCAGATCGTGAACCCGGTGACGGCGATAGCCGCCGATGCCACCAACATTCGCTCGAGTGCACTGCGTCCGTCGCGCAGAGCACGGTAGGCGCGGTCAAGGCGTGCCAGAAGCAGCGCCAACAGCACCGCGGTAGCGATCGCCGACGCGAACGCCGCGAGCAGCGCCGCGCTCACCGATCCGGTGCCAGCCTGCACGCGCGAGCCGACCCAGAGCCCGACGAGCGGCGTCGCAACCCACAGCCCCACGCTGCCCACAGCCATCGCGAGCGCGATAACGACAGCCGCGAGGCGACCGGGCGCGCCCGCCAGACGGTGGCTCCCGTCACGACCGGAGCGCGGATTGGCGCTCGAGAGGAAGGGGCGCGACGCTCCCATGGTGTCAACCGCTCACGTCTTCGATCTCCGGACCCTGTCGCGGATCACCAGCACGCCGAGAACGAGCGGAAGGATCAGCGCGGGAAGAACGAACGCCAGGCTCTGGACGAGGCTGTGATCGGCGAGCAGCGGCATCGTGCCTTGTCTCTCAGCCGCCGGCAGGGGCAGCCGCCGCGGGCGCCGTTGCCGGAGCTGTGCCTGGTCGGCGCGTGCGGGTCAGCTCGCTCCGCGACAGTCGGACGAGGCCCGCCGCCAGCGCCACGAGCAGCACGCTCGAGAGTGCGAGCACCGTCAGCCCTGCGACTCCCCACAACCAGCCCGGCACGTCGCGCTTGCGCTCGCGCTGCAGCACGTGCCAATCGGGGACGAAGGGACGCGCGAACGTGGCGGTCGCGGGAATTTCCGGCGTCGGAATTGCCCGGTCAGCCGGCATGTAGACGGGCACGGCCGACAGGATCCGTCCCTGGTGGAAGCGGATCATCGACTTCCACGAGCCGTAGAGCGGTACTGGCCGCTCGCCTCGCCACACGCCCGGCCCCACCGCCACCAGGCGCGTCAGCCGCAGCTTCGTCTTGCCTTGCCACGACGTGATGTTGAACCAGTTGGGGTCGCGAACCGTCAAGGCGGGCTCTACGCGCACGGTCACGATCCCCCAGCGCTCGGGTGCCGGCTGCGTGGTGGTGACGCGCGCCAGGACACGCGCACCGTCGGGGGTGGTCGTCGAGCCGAGATAGGCGAACAGAGCGACGACCGCGGCCGCGGCCGCACCGAGGCGCGCGAGCGCCCGTCCGGAACCGGCGTTGACCGGGTCGAGCCGGATACCCGAAGCGAGGAAGGCGCCGATGATCGCGCCCGCTACACCACAGATCAGACCGACGGCGACGATCTCGGGCAGCATCGCGCTAGGCCAGGGCAGCGGCATCCAGGCGTGCGACCACGCGAACTCGGCGAGCGTGCCGAGCGTTCCGATCGCGACGCCGGCCACCGCCGCAAGCCGGTAAGGCCGCGTCGTGCCGACCACCAGCGCAGCGACCTCCACCACCGCTGCTTCGGCGAGGTAAAGCGGGAAGTGCGGCAGGGTCTGGCCGAAGACGCCGCCGACCAGTGCGCTCAGCAACGAGCGCGTCAGGAGGTACAAGCCGACCGCCGCCAGCGCTGCTCCGCGGCCGCCGACGATGCGTGCGCAGACGAGCGCCCAGCCGGCAGCGATAGCGATCAGGGCCGGCTGGAAGAGCTGGCTGAACTGGGGAACGCCGAAGTCGAACTCGCCCTGGAATATCGACAGCCCCACGAGCAGCCCGCCCGTCGTCATCACCAGCCGCAGGCGGCGCAACTGCTCGGCGCTCAGACGCACGCCGCCGAATCGCGCCGGTGGCGGTTCCTCGACCGTGTGCGCGCGCAGCGCGAGCCGGCCCTCGGTGAATAGTACGAGCATCGCGACGAGGCTCATCGCCGCGCCGGCGAGCATCATCAAGTGCGTCGGACCCCAGAGGGTCACGTCCTGGCCGAACAGACGATGCGAGAAGTCGTCCAGCGGGAAGCCGAGCAGGGCGAACGAGCCGCACGCCGCCAGGAGCAGTCCCCCGAGTGGCGCCCACCAATCTCCGATCACGCGGACAGCGGCGGGGCTGGGGCGGTTGAGCGGCAGGATCATCGAGATCCAGCCGGCGGCGAAGACGCCCAAGAGACCGGCGAGGATGAAGTAGTGCGACGGGTTCGCGAGCGGTCCGGGGTCGCGCCCGTTGTCGATATGCAGGGAGATGTCCCAGTACAGGCCGAACGCCGCGGTGAGCAGCGAGATCGTGCTGATCGCGGCCGGCAGCGCCACGAACGGCGGCATACCCGTAACGCGCGCTGCCGATGCAGCGACCTTCGCCAGCCGTTGCGTCTTGCCGGTGCGGTGGCGCACGCCGAGCACGATCAGCAGGCCTGTAACCAAGAGCCCCGCGGCGGTGGCGATCGCGACCTGGTCGAGGGCGGCGCCGCCAGCCGAGGGCGCCGCTTCCTGCTCGCCACGCGCGAACGCGGTCGCCGGTAGGAGCGCCGCTGCGCCGATCAGCGTGGCGAAGCTGCGGGCGAGCAGCGTGCGTCGATAGCGGCGAGCTGTCACTGCACTGCGATCGCTCGGACGCGTTCCGAAGGTGCGCCGACCGTCGGCTGTGCCGCGCGTTCCGGCGGTCCTTCTGCTCACGACCATTCTCTACCCCCTGCTCGCTCTTCGTTCGCCCCCGTCAGCGACCGACCAGGCAAGCCAGCGGCTCGAGGTCGCACCGGCTGGACAGGTCGGTCGATCTCTCCGCATAGCTGTACACCGTCAGCTGGTGCACGTTGCATCGCTTGATGTTACATCAGGGCGTGTAGTACGATCCAGCGCATGGACGCTTCCGCCGCTATCGAACAAGCACTTCCCAAGCAGGCTCCCGACGCTCCCTTCTCGATGGAGCTGTCGGAGGAGCAGAAGGAGATCCGCGACTGGGTCCACGGTTTCGCCGAGAACGTCATTCGTCCGGCGGCGCACGAGTGGGACGAGCGCGAAGAGACGCCGTGGCCGATCATTCAGGAGGCCGCCAAGATCGGCCTCTACGGCTTCGAAGCACTGGCCCAGTTCTACGCCGATCCGACGGGCCTGATGCTGCCGATCGTCAACGAGGAGCTGTTCTGGGGCGACGCCGGCATCGCGATGGCGATCATGGGCACGACGCTCGCCGTCGCTGGCATCTACGCCTCGGGCACGCCCGAGCAGATGGCCGAATGGATCCCGCAGTGCTACGGCACGCCTGACGATCCGAAGGTCGCTGCCTTCTGCGTGTCCGAGCCCGATGCCGGATCCGACGTCTCGTCGATGCGCACGCGAGCGCGCTACGACGAGGCCAAGGACGAGTGGGTGCTCAACGGCCAGAAGGCCTGGGCTACGAACGGCGGCATCGCCAACGTTCACGTCGTCGTCGCCTCGGTCGACCCCGAGCTCGGCGCCCGCGGGCAAGCCGCCTTCATCATCCCGCCTGGAACCAAGGGGCTCACGCCTGGTCAGAAGCTCAAGAAGCACGGGTTGCGTGCGTCCCACACGGCTGAGGTCTTCCTCGACGACTGTCGCATCCCCGGGCGCTGTCTGCTCGGCGGCAAGGAGAAGCTCGACGAACGGCTCGCCCGTGCGCGCGAGGGCAAGCGCGCCAAGCAGCAGGCAGCGATGCGCACCTTCGAGTTGTCCCGTCCCACGGTCGGCGCGCAAGCCGTCGGTATCGCCCGCGCGGCTTACGAGTACGCGCTCGAGTACGCCAAGCAGCGCGTGCAGTTCGGCCGCCCGATCATCGAGAACCAGGCGATCGCCTTCATGCTCGCCGACATGAAGATGGAGATCGACTGTGCGCGGCTCCTGGTCTGGCGAGCCTCGTGGATGGGGCGGACCGGCAAGGAGTTCGAGAACGCCGAGGGGTCGATGTCGAAGCTCAAGGCTGGCGAGGTGGCCGTCTGGGTCACCGAGCGGGCGATGCAGATCCTCGGCGGCAACGGGTACACGCGCGAGTACCCCGTCGAGCGGATGCACCGCGACGCCAAGGTCTACACGATCTTCGAAGGGACCTCCGAGATCCAGCGGCTCGTGATCGCGCGCGCGATCTCGGGCACGTACATCCGCTGACGGTCTCGGTCCAGACCGTTCGCGAAGTGCGAGCGGCGGAAGCGGGTGGGGCGCGTCGCCGCGGCGCGCCCCACCACGTCGCGCATCGTGCCGCGCCGCCGGTGCGCACCCGGCGGCGACCGCTCGCTCGAAGGTAGCTCTGCTGCGAACAGCGGCTCTCTAGCGCTGCGCTACAGCCTGCTCTTGACGTCGTCACGATTCGATGTCACATTTGCGCATGTAGCGTCACACGATGTATCGGTAGGCCCCGTCCCTGGAGGAAGTGCGATGGAGAACAACAGCGAAACGACGATGCTCGGCGGGCAGGCGATCGATGCGGCGTCCGTCGATCCGGCCGAGTTTGCAGCCAACGTTGCGCGCGCCAGCGACGAAGAGCTGGCGCAAGCGATGTCGAGCGAGCTGCGTGGCTTGATCCTCGACGAGATCTTCAAGCGTATGCAGCAGCACGTGCGGGCCGACCGCGTGCGCGGCGTGCAAGCGGTGATTCACTGGCGCATCAAGGGTCGCCCGGACGGCGGTGTCGACGAGTACCAAGTCGTCCTGGAGAACGGCCAGTGCACCGTCAGCCGTGAGCTCGATCGCGAGCCGCGGGTGGCGATCGAGCTCGATGGGGTCGATTTCCTGCGCCTCGTCACCGGCGGTCGCAGCGGCCCCGATCTCTTCATGTCCGGCAAGCTCCAGGTGCGCGGCGACCTCGTGTTCGCCGCCCAGGTCCAGGGCCTTTTCGACATCCCGAAAGCCGCCTGAGGGCTGGCGCCCGCTGTCGGGTTTGTCGTAAGCGCTTTCCGTAGGGGGCAGGAGCGGCGGGCGGCAGCGCTCAGGCGCGCGCCCGTCGCTCCTCTTGTCGAAGCTGCCGCTGGAAACGCTGGATTTCGCGGCCAAACGCGCGCTCCGTCGCCTCAGTCATGGCCAGACGGAAGACCGCCGTCACCGACTCCAAGGCGAGCGGTCGCAGACGCTCGAGCACGTCGGCGATCTCCGGCCAGCGCTCGTCCGGTGTGCCCTCGCGTTCGAACGGCAGCCAAATGTGTTCCAGGAACAGCTTCACGAAACTGCGTGCGATCGCGTCGGCGTGGCGCTTGACCGACTCGAGGAGCGTGAGCGCCTCGCTGATCGGGATGCCGAGCTGAACCAGCTCGCGGCCAGCCCGGCTGAGCGTCGGGCTCGCGTCCTCGTAGCGGTCGTCGCCGAGCGGGCGCAGCAGTCCGAGCTTGACTGCGCGTTCGAGCAAGGCGGCGTCGCGTGTACCCCAACGCTCGGCAAGGTCCTCGACTGTGACGATCTCGGTGCGCTCCTCGCCGAACGGCATCCGCAACATCCGCGTGAAGCGCAACACCTCGTGGCTCGAACCACGGGCTCCGTCCAACAGGCGGCGGATGTGGTCGAGCTTGAAGCCGTCGGCCTGAAGCTCCTTGATCAGTTCGATACGCGCGACGTGATCGGGGCCGTAGTAGCCGGTTCGGCCGCGCACCTCCGGTGGCGGTAGCAGTCCGCGCGACTGGTAAGCGCGGATGTTGCGCATGGTCATGCCGGTGCGCCGAGCAAGCTCGTCGATCGTCAGCTCGCTGCGCTCGTCGGCGATCTCTACATCGCCGGAACGTTTCCGTGCGCCGTTAGCCGCTTCCACACTGCAAGGGTATCCGACGGTGTTACATCGAACTGTGCACACGACGGAGCGCCCGGCGGGGGGCGCACCTGGCGATCGCTAGCCTCGTACCACTGGCACGAGCGCCCGTAGCTCAGCGGATAGAGCGCCACCCTGCGGAGGTGGAGGCCGCAGGTTCGACTCCTGCCGGGCGCACTCGCGCGCGGCCGCGACGTCTGCGCCGGGGCGTGCGGGCCAAGCCCTCCAGTAGGGCGCGACCAGGAAAGGGAGAGCGGTGAAGCTCGAGGGGATCCATCACGTGACAGCGATCTGCGCGGACGCACCGCGCAACGTCCGCTTCTACGCCGGCACGCTCGGGCTGCGGCTGGTGAAACGGACGGTCAACCAGGACGACCCGACCGTTTACCACCTCTTCTACGCCGACGAGGAGGGCAGTGCTGGCGCCGACATCACTTTCTTCGAGTATCCGGGCACGCCCCGCGGTAGCGCCGGCGAAGGGATGGTCCACACCGTCGTCTGGCGTGTCGGCTCGCCGGGTTCGCTCGATTTCTGGGGCGAGCGGTTGGAGCGCGAGGGGTTCACGGCGGAGCGCTCCGGCGATGTTCTCTCGTTCCACGATCCCGAGGGGCTCCGCCACGAGCTTGTCGTCTACGACGGCGGCGAGCGGCCGCTAGTGGCGCGCGCCCCCGACGTCCCCATCGAGCACGCTCTCCAGGGCTTCCACGGTGTTCGCGCCTACGCCTCCGATCCCGAACGGAGTCGCCCGCTACTCGAGGAGCATCTAGCTTTCCAACCGAGCGGACCGCACCAGTGGCTCGTCGGGGGCGAAGAGCGTTCCGGCTTCTACGCCTACGACGAGCCGCCCGACACACCGCCCGTGCCCGGTGCGGGCACCGTTCACCACGTCGCGTTCGCGTCGCGGCCCGAGGATCACGGCCGCTGGCGCGAGCGCGCGCTAGGGGGAGGTGCAGCCGTCACGCCGATCATCGATCGCCACTACTTCCGCTCGATCTACTTCCGCGAGCCGAGCGGCGTGCTGTTCGAGATCGCGACGCTCGGACCGGGTTTCGCGGTCGACGAGCCGCCCGACCGGTTGGGCGAGCGTCTGAGCTTGCCGCCGCGGTTCGAGCCGCTGCGCGAACGGCTCGAGCGAACGCTCAAACCACTGCCCGACCCGCGCGCCGAGCGGACGGGAAAAGCGCGCAGCTAGTACCTTGAAGACCTTGTGGCCGGCGCGCCCGCCGCCGGTCTCGGTTTCCCGGTCGCAAGTGCCGCCAGTCTGCGGCGCAGGCTGCTGCGCTTCCGAGTCCACAAAGGAGGTGACGCTGCATCCCGAAGAACGTCTTCTCGCGCTGTTGCGCGACACCGCCGACCCCTGGGAAGTGGCGGGTCGGGCGCGGGTACCTTTTCCCGTGCTCGTCGGGATGCTGCGCGATCTCGAGGAGCGCGGCCTTGTCCGTTCTCGTCCTGGCCGGCTGACCCTTACGCCCGCAGGCCGCAAGCACGCCCCCCGCACCGTCGCCCTCGATAGCCGCGCGCTTGCGGCTCTGAAGCGCCGCTACCTGCGGCTCGTCGCGCAGCGGCCGCACGCCACCGACGCCTACGACCAGGGCCACCTGACTGTCGACAGCCTGATGGGCCGGCTGCGCGAGATGGCGCGTTTCGGCGACCTCGTCGAGGGGGCGCGATTCGCGATTATGGGCGACGACGACCTGCTGTCGATCGCTCTGGCGCTCACCGGCGCACCGGCGCAGATCGCCGTCTTCGAGATCGACGAGCGCTTGACCGCCTTCATCGCGGATCTCGCCGAGCGCCACAGCCTGCCGATCGAGGTGCACACCCACGACCTGCGCAAGGCGCTGCCCGCTCGCCATCGCGGTGCCTACGACGTCTTCGTCTGCGACCCCTCCGAGACGCGCGCTGGGTTGCGGATGTTCGTCGGGCGCGGGCTCTCGGCGCTCGCGCCCGGCCCCGGCAGCGTCGGATACTTCGGCGTCACGCTCGTCGAGTCGGACTACGAGAAGTGGCGCGAACTGCAGGCGTGGTTGACGGCGCAGCCGGTCGTGTTGAGCGCTGTCATCCCCGAGCAGGGCTTCTACGACAACTGGCCGACACAGTTGGAGGAGGCCCGCGCGTACGGCCACCCGGCGTTCACGCGCGCCGCGCGGGCGCCGTGGTACCGGTCGGCGCTGTGGCGGCTCGAGACGCTCGCTGGCTTCGAGCCGCGCAACCCGCGCCCGCTCCCCGGCGACCCGATCGCCGACGAGCACTACTTCGCAATCGCGAGCAAGGAAAGGAGGTGAGAGATGGCTCTCGGACGGCAGGTTCTTTGCGAGTTCTGGGGTGCACAAGGTCTCGACGATGAGGAGCTCGCGCGAACTGCGCTCGAGCGCGCCGTCGAGGCGGGCGGGGCGACGCTCGTACGGCTCGAGGTCCACCGCTTTTCGCCGTGGGGCATCTCGGGCATCGCGGTTATCGCCGAGAGCCACCTCGCCTTGCACACCTGGCCGGAACACGGTTACGCCGCTATCGACGTCTTCACCTGCGGCGATACCGATCTCGACGCGATGGTCGAGGTGATGGTCGACGCTTACCGACCCACCTGGGTCGCCCGGCGCGCGGTCGAGCGCGGGTCGCCCGGCGTCGCCGTAGAGGCGAACGGCGTCGTCACCAAGGGTGCGGTCGCGAACGGCGCCGTTGCGAACGGCGCGGTCGCGAACGGCGACGGTACCGCCACGGACGTGATCGGCGGCGAGCGGAACGGCCATGCATCGGCCCGGGACGGGGCGCACGGGGATCGCGTCTGGACGTTCGAAGAGCACGAGCCTGCCTCCCCGATCCGCGCGCTCTATCCCGTGCGGCGGCTGCTCGAGGCGAGGCGCACGCCTTTCCAGTCGGCGGTGGTTTTCGAAACCCCCGGTCTTGGCCGAGTGCTTGCGCTCGACCAGATCGTGCAGCTCACCGAGCGCGATTCCTTCGCCTACCACGAAGCCCTCGTTCACCCCGCGCTTAACGCCCATCCCGAACCGCGCAACGTCGTCATCGTCGGCGGGGGCGATGGCCACACGCTCGCCGAGGTGCTCAAGCACGACGTGGTCGAGCGGGTAGCTGTGCTCGAGCTCGACGAACACGTGGTGGAGCTCGCCAAGCGACACTTCGAAAGGGCGCGTGCGGCGTTCGCCGACCCGCGCGTCGAGTTCCTGCCCGGCGACGCCTTCACGTCGATCGGCAGCCTCGACTTCGCGCCCGCGGTGATCCTCTGCGACTTGCCCGATCCGCTCGGGCAGGCGGCGCGCCTGTTCGGCAGCGACTTCTACCGCCGCTGCGCGGAAGTACTGACCGACGACGGTCTTGTCGCCGCGCAGACCGAGTCGCCCTTCTGGCATCCCGACACGGTCCGTTCCTGTCGCGAGGCGATGGCCGAGGTCTTTCCGCGCACGGCGGTGGCGTGGAGCGTCGTGCCCACGTATCCGGGCGCCTGGTGGACCTTCACGATCGGCTCGAAGCGCTATGCGCCCGAAGTGCCCGCGCGCACACCGGAGCTCGATACGCGCCTCTACCGGCCCGAGTGCCACGCCTGGATGTTCGTCCCGCAACCGGTGTGGGATGGACTTCTGGCGCCCACGGCACCACCGGCGCTCGTGGGCCAACGCGCCTGAGCGCCCGCTGCGTCAGAGTCGCAGCGGGCGCGGTACCCTAATGAGCCGTCTGCGCCCGTAGCTCAGTGGATAGAGCGTGCGGCTACGGACCGCAAGGTCGGGGGTTCGAATCCTCCCGGGCGCGCTAGCGGCGGCGGCGCCTCACGGTCGCGGCGGCGGCCGCGCTCGCAAGCAGCGCGACTAGCGCCGCGAGCAGGCCTTTGCGGGCGCGCAGGCGCCTGTACTCCGCTGCTACTTCAGGCCACACCGCTCGCTCGACGAGTTCGCGAGCGGCGTCGGGCGTGGGCGGTACCGGCGGCGGGAGAATCGGTTTGCCGAACGCCACACGCACCTTGCGCGGCTGCGGTAGGGGGCCCCAAAAGAGGCGATGGGTGCCTGTGATCGCTGCCGGCACGATCGGCGCCCCTGTCTCGAGCGCTAGACGCCCGGCACCTCGGTGCGGTTCGCCTAGACGCTCAGGGTCGCGTACGCGCGTGCCCTCGGGGAAAACCACGAGCAGCTCTCCCTGCTCGAGCAGCGCGCGTGCGGTGGCCAGCGCCTCCTGGTCGGCTTGTCCTCGACGCACGGGGAACGCTCCGAGACGTACCAGCAAGCCACCGAATAGACCCTCGATCAGCTCGGTTTTCGCCATGTAGCGGAGCGGGCGGGTGGTGGCCGCGCCGATGAAAAACGCGTCCCAGAAGCTTTTGTGGTTCGGGCAGACGATCGCCGCCCCTTGCCGCGGGATGTTGTCCGCGCCTTGCAGTTCCAGTCGGAACCACACCCGCATCACAACGAGCGCGAGAGAGCGCACGATCCGGTAGAGACGCGGTGACACGCCGCGTCGGCGTGCGAGCTCGTGCGCCTCTCGGTTCGTCACGCAACTACTAGTACCGTCGCGGGTGGCAGCGATGGATCAGAAACCACAGCGCCCGCTGATCGTCGTACCCCGCTGGGTCCAGCTGGTCGGACTGCCGGTTCTGTTGCTTGGTGCGTGGTCGATCGCCGCTGCGGCCGGCCCGGTGCTGCTCCTGTTCGCGGTCGCATCGGTTGTCGCTCTGATTCTCAATCCCCTGGTTCGCTCTGTCGGACGCCTGGGCGTGCCGCGCGGCGTGGCGATCGCCGTCGTCTACCTGGCGTTCGTCGCACTGCTTGCAGGCGCGGTGGTCCTGCTCGTGAACCCGATCGCTGGGCAGGTCGACGCTCTTCGCCGCAACCTCCCCGCGTACGTCGACAGCGCCGAGCGGGGGCTCGAGGATGCCCAGCGCTGGCTCGATCGGCACGAGGTGCGCATCAATCTCGTGCGCGGTGGCGAGAGCGTCCTCTCGCGCGTTGAGCGGGACGTCACGTCGCGTTCCGGAGAGCTCGTCTCGTTCACTCGTGACCTCGTCCAGCGCGTCGCCGAGGGGCTGTTCTCGCTGGTGCTGGTCGTGGTCGTCTCGATCTACATGCTGATTTACGCGCCCAAGGCCGCCGAGCGCGTGCGTGCGTTGCTACCACCGGCGCCGCGGCGAGACCCAGAGCGCGATCTGCCGTGGCGTATCGAAAACGCCGTTGCCCGCTACGTCGGTGGGCAGCTCGCCTTCTCGTCGATCATGGGAGCGAGCGCGGCACTGATGCTGTGGGTGCTGGGGCTCGTCGGTCTGTTTCAAGCCGGCCGCGACTACGCGGTGTTCTTCGGTGCGTTTTTCGGAGCGATGGAGCTCTTGCCCTTCATCGGGCCGGTGCTCGGCGCAATCCCTCCGATCGTCGTTGCGCTGCTCGAGAGCCCGCTCTCGGCATTGTGGGTGGCCTTGGCGTTCGTGGCGCTCCAGCAGCTGGAGGGGCACGTGGTGGCGCCCAACGTCTTCGGACGCGCGCTGCGCATCAACCCGCTGCTCGTGATCTTCGCGCTGCTGTTCGGCGGCCACGTGGCTGGCATCGTGGGCGCGCTGGTGGCCTTGCCGCTGGCAGCGATGCTGCGCGAGCTGTGGATGTACGCACGCGAAAACGTGGTCCTCGAGCCGTGGCCGGTGGCGGACACCGCGACCACGGGGCCGCTGGTCGAAGCAGGCTTAGTAGAGCTTCACGATCGCGATCACGATCCCGATCGTGACGAAGATCACGATCAGCGCCTGCATGACGAGCCAGAATCGCGGGAGACGCACACGCGCAGCGTAAGCGACTGAGCGCTTAAGATGGCTGCGCTCGCTCGACGCGCCGGGAGAGGAGGGTGATGTTCAAAACGATGGTCGTCGGTACCGATGGGTCGGCAACTGCCCGCGAGGCAGTCCGTCAGGCTGCGGAGTTGGCGGCCCAGCTCGCTGCCACCGTGCATGTGGTGAGCGCGTACGAGCCGGTGCCCGAGCCGCGTTTGCGGCTCGAGCGGCGTGAAGCGCCAGACGACATCGAGTGGGCGATCAACCCTCGCGAGGAGGTCAACGCCGTGCTCGATGAGGCCGCCTCGATGCTGAAGGAGCGCGGCGTCGAGGTGTACCTCCACCCGCGCGAGGGGGACGCGGCCGATGCCCTGCTCGACGTCGCCGAGGAGGTCGGCGCCGATCTGATCGTAGTCGGCAACAAGGGCATGACCGGCGCCAAGCGGTTCCTGCTCGGCAGCGTGCCGAACAAGGTGTCGCACCACGCGCCCTGCAGCGTGCTGATCATCCGAACGACCTGACCGCGCACGGGCTCACGGACGCCGCGGCGTAAGCGCCGCGGCGGCGTCGAGCAGACCGGTTCCATAACGGTCGTCGCGTCCCGGCGCGCCGATGTCGCGTGCCGTCGCTCGCAGCCACTGTCGCAAGGCGGCCGGCGTCGGGTTTTCGCCGAGCACACGGGACGCGACCACGAGTGCGGCGACGGCGCTCACCTGCGCTGCCGCCATCGACGTTCCGTTGTAGCCAGGCGGCAGGCCGAAGCGATCGAAGCGCCCTGGCACGAGGAAGGTCTCCTGGTAGATGTCGGCCCCTCTGCGTCCGGCGCGGCAATGGCTCCGATCCCAGGGGGTCGCCAGCGGAGCTGCGTCCGCTCCGCCGCCCGGCGCGACGAGATCGAGCCGGCCGCCGTAGTTCGAGTAGGTGGCAAGACAACCGTGCAAGGTTGTAGCGCCGACCGCCAAAACCGTCGGATAGCTGGCTGGCAGCGGGACCGTTTCGCTACTTGCGTTGCCGGCAGCGGCTACAACCAGGACGCCGTTGCGCTCCGCGTAGCTGAGGGCGGCCTGGAGCTCAGGGATACCACCGGAGCCAGTGTCCCGGGAGTCGAGCGTGACGCTCAGGTTCACCACCTTCGCCTTGCGCCTCACCGCATAGCGAATCCCTTCGGCGACCTCCCAGGCTGTGCCCTCGCCGAGCTCGTCGAGAACCCGTACCGGCAACACCCGCGCCCGGTAGGCGATGCCCGCACCGGCACGAGCGTTGTTCGTACGCTCGACGATCGTCTGGGCTACGTGCGTGCCATGCCCGTTGAAGTCGTAGGCGTAGCGGTCGCGATCGACGAAGTCGTAGCCGCGTTCGACAGTTCCGAGATCCGGTGCGCGCCGGCAGCGGCAGCGGCGGTAGTTGCCGTACGCGACGCCGGTGTCGACGACCGCGACGCGAACACCGCGCCCGCCGGGAGCGCGTGCCCGCCGCGCCAGATCCCACGCTGTGGGAACGCCGATCCCCAGTTGCGAGGAGAGGTGCCACTGGCGGGCGAAGGCGGGGTCGTTCGGTACGAAGCTCGCGCGGGCGCGGTAGTTGGGGGAGGCGGCACTCGCCACGCGCAGAGCGCGCAGCTTGAAAGCGGCGTCGCGCGGGACGAGAGCGCTCCGATAGCGAACGAGCGCACTGCCGTCGCTGCTACGAGCGACGATCTTGCCGCTGATCGAGCGGAGCGCCGCGCGGATCCGTGCGCTGTCGGTGTCCGGGCGCCAGCGCACGATCACCTCGCGTTGCGCGTAGACGCCGCTTCGGTCACTCGCCCACTCGCTGCTTGCACTGGCGCCGGCGGCTAGCGCTAGCGAGGCGACCACCGACAACGAGAGCACAGCGAGATGTGTTCCGC
>BEIR01000011.1 GCA_002898855.1 bacterium HR41 | reverse complement strand
CGCACCGGAAGCCAGCCGCCCGCGCTCTCGCGACGGTGCGCTCCAGCCCGGCCAGCGACTCGGCGATCGAGCGGCCGACGTTGCGTCGGTTGTGCTCTTCGCTCGCCGAGAGGAACACGTTCACCTCGTGGAACAAGCGGCGACCGGCACGCTCGCATACCGCGAGCGCACGCTCGAGTCCGCGCTCGTTGGGGATCAGCACGCTCAGCGACACCCCGGGAGGAACGTCGATCCGCTGCAGCACCTCCTCGGCGTCGGCGAGCTGCGGGATCACGTCCGCGCGCACGAAGCTCGTCACCTCGAGACGCTCGAGACCGGTGCGCGCGAGGCACTCCACCAACCTCACCTTGTGCTCGGTGGGGATCACCTCGGGCTCGTTCTGGAAGCCGTCGCGCGGCCCGACTTCGCGGATCTTCACTCGCTCCCCCGTCGACGCGTTCATCGCACGTTCCCTCTCCCTTGTCGACTCGCTTGCGGCGCGACCAATTGTGTCGCTCGTCGCGCGAGCCCGCGGCGCGCGTCCCAATCGGCCGCGAGTGCCCCGCCCGCGGGGAGTGTGTCAGGCCGTGAAGAGCGCTAGACCATGCCGAGTCCGCCGCTCACACCGAGCGTCTCGCCGGTGATGTAGCTCGCGTCGTCGCTCAGCAGGAAGACGATCGCTCCCGCGACCTCCTCCGGTCGACCGATCCGCCGCAGCGCAGTCGAGCCGACCATCGTCTCGATCAACTTGCGCCCCCGTTCGCCGAGGTGCTCGGGGGCCGCCATCAAGAGCGGCGTCTCGATCGGGCCCAGCGCCACCGCGTTGCACGTGACGCCGTAGCGCGCTCCCTCCCGTGCCACGGCCTTGGTGAAACCGATCACCCCTGCCTTGGCGGCCGAATAGACGCTCGAGCCGCGCGAGCCGACTCGCCCCGCCTCCGAAGCGACGTTCACGATGCGCCCGAATCGGCGCTCCTGCATGCCGGCGAGGACCGCGTGCGTACAGGCGATGACACCGCGCAGATTGATCGCCAGAACGCGGTCCCACTGCTCGGGGCGAGTTTCGACGAGGAAACCGAACTCGTCGGTACCGGCATTGTTTACGAGCAGGTCGACGGCGCCGAGCTCGCGCTCGACCGCGCCGACCGTGGCGCGCACTTGGTCGACGTCAGCCACGTCGCACCGGTACGGGCGCCCGCCGGTCTCGTGGGCTACGCGCTCGGCACCGGCCATGTCGATATCGACGACGGCGACGCGCGCTCCCTCCTCAGCGAGACGCCGGCACGTCGCCGCGCCGATGCCGCTTGCGCCGCCCGTGACGACCGCCACCCTTCCCTCGATTCCGCGCATCGTGAGCATCACGCTCGTCAACCTAAACCAGCGCCGGACTCGCGCGAGCCGCTCGCCCTGCGCCCTTGCGCTAGGCTCGCGCGCCTGTGGCGACGGTACCGATCATCGGCGGGACGGGCGCGCTCGGGTTCGGTCTCGCTTTGCGGCTCGCCGCTGCGGGCGAGCCCGTGGTCGTCGGGTCGCGCGACATCGGGCGCGCTAACGAGGCCGTCTCCCGTCTGCGCGAGGTCTTGCCCCAGGCGTCGGCGGAAGCGGCGGTCAACGAGGAGGCAGCGACCCGCGGCGACGTGGTCCTGCTCTGCGTGCCGTTCCGCGCCCAGTCCGAGAACCTCACGCGTCTCAAGCCTGTGCTCCAGCCGGGGCAGGTGCTGGTCGACGCCACCGTTCCGCTAGCGGCGGCGTTCTCGGGCAAGGCGACGCGGCTCCTCGGCGTGCCCCAGGGGTCGGCGGCCGAGCAAGCGGCCGAAATGGTTCCCGACGGCGTCGACGTCGTCAGCGCTTTTCACACCGTCTCCGCCGACCGCCTGCGTCGGCTCGACGAACAGCTCGACGAGGACGTTCTGATCGCCGGCGACCGACGCGCAGCCCGACGGCGTGTCGCCGAGCTCGTGCTGCGCATCGACGGGCTGCGGCCGGTCGACTGCGGCCCGCTCGAGATGGCGCGGATGATCGAGGGCTTGACGCCGCTGCTGATCTCGATCAACCGCCGCTACCGAACCCACGCCGGGGTGCGCATCACCGGACTCCCCGAAGACGCCGCCGGACACTGGGCGGATTGACACGAGCTGGCGGCGATGATCGCGCTTCTGTCGGGAGGCACCGGCGGCGCGAAGCTGGCGCGCGCCCTCGCCGAAGCGCTGGCCGACCCTGCCGACCTCGCCGTGATCGCCAACGTCGCCGACGACGTTTGGGTTTACGGCGTGCACGTGTCGCCAGATCCCGACCTTGTCACCTACTGGCTCGCCGACCTCATCGATCCGCGCGGGTACGGCATCCGCGGCGATAGCTGGCACGTTATGGAGGCGCTTGCCGCCTACGGGCGGGACCCGTGGTTCCGTCTCGGCGACCGCGATCTGGCGCTGTGCCTGATCCGCACCGAGCTGCTCCGCGCGGGACGGCGCAAAACGGTCGCCCAACAGGCGGTCGCCGACGCGGTCGGCGTGCGGACGCGGGTGCTGCCGGCCACCGACACCGAACTGCGCACACGCGTACGCGCGGCCGGCAGCTGGTTCGACTTCCAGGAGTTCATGGTTCGCGAGCGAGCACGCGGGCCGATCGAGGCGGTCGAGGTCGAGGCCGCCGACGACGCGGCACCGACGCGCGAGGTCGAGGCGGCGCTTCACAGCGCTCGGTTGATCGTGATCGGACCATCGAACCCAGTCATCTCGATCGGGCCGATACTCGCGGTGCGTGGCGTGCGGGTGGCACTTGCCGCGCGCACGGTGCCGGCTATCGCGGTCAGCCCCTTCGTCGGCGGGCGCGCAGTCAAGGGACCGACCGACGCTTTTTGCGCTTTCGCCGGAATCGAATCGAGTGCGCGTGGGATCGCGAACGCCTACGCCGGTCTCGTGGACGGCATCGTCGCTGACGAGCCCGTGGACGGGTTGCCACATCGGGTGACCGACACGCGCATGGACGATCGCGCCGGCCGTGCCCGTGTCGCGCAAGCGGTGTTGTCGCTCGGACGCGAACTCGGTGCGAGGATTCCGCCGACGACCACGAGAAGCGAGGGGGCGAAGGCACCTTGACGAGCCGCGACCGGGACCAGAGCGGCAGGGCCGGGGGCAGCGATGGTGGTGGCGGCAGCGGCCGCAGTAGGAGCGGGAGCAGCGGAGGCGCAAGCAGTACCGGCCGCGCGCCCGACACCGCCCTCGCCAACTGCGCGCAGAGGTCGCAGCGGGTTGTCTGCGTGGTGACAGCGAAAGCGTTCGCGTCCGCCAAACAGCGTCTCTCCCCTGTCGTCCCTGCCGCTGCGCGCGCCCGGCTTGCCGAAGCGCTGCTCGCGAACACTCTCGAGGCGGTGGCGAGCTGTCGCGAGATCGACGCCACCGTCGCTGTCGTCGGCTGTGCTTCCGGTGCGGCGGTCGCTCGAGCGCGTGCCGACCGGACTGTGGAGGACGCAAGCAACCCCGGTCAGTCGGGCGCCGCCGAGCTAGGCGCGTCGATCGCTTGCGACGAGCTCGGCGCCAGCCACGTCGTCCTCTTGCCCGCCGATATACCGCTCGTCACGGCGGACGCGCTCGCGACGCTCGTGCACGCTGCGCGCAGCCGCGCGATCGTGATCGTCCCCGACCGCCACGGAACCGGCACGAACGCGCTGGCCCTGTCGCCGGCGGACGCGATCCGCCCTTCGTTCGGCGACGGCAGCTGCGAACGCCACCGTGCTCTGGCGATCGCCAGCGGCCGCAGCTGGGCGTTCTTGCGCGACAGCCGGCTGGCGCTCGACATCGACACCGTCGACGACCTAGCCGCCGCGGCGTCGTCGCTCGCCGGCCGCAGCGGCCGCACCGCGGCCGAGCGCGAGCTGGCCGACGCGGTCGCCGCGGCCGCCGCGAGCGCCGACCTGCGCCCACCGGCGGGTGCCAGGCTCGGCTCGCCAGCGGCTACGACCGCGAAGTGAGCGACCGTCTGATTGTCGAGCCGCTGCCGCCGCTCCCCGAGATTTCACCGGGGTGCGATCTCGCGACGCTGCTCGCCGAGAGCCTGCCGAAGGGAGTCACGGGAGAGGAGGTGCTCTGTGTCGCCCACAAGGTGGTCTCGAAAGCCGAGGGTCGCATCCGGCCGCTGGCGACGATCACGCCCTCCGCGCGTGCTCGCGCTCTGGCGAGGAAGCTCGGCAAGGACCCGCGTCTCGTCCAGGCGGTCCTCGACGAGTCACGCGCGCTCGTACGGGTCGGTCCGGGCGTTCTGATCTGCGAAACGCACCACGGCTTCGTGTGCGCCAACGCCGGGGTGGATCAGTCGAACACGGAACCCGGCACCGTGGTTCTGTTGCCGTGCGACCCCGACCGCTCGGCGCGCGAACTGCGGCGCGGAATCGCGCGCGTGCGCGGCGTCGCACCCGCGATCGTCGTCACCGACAGCTTCGGTCGCCCGTTCCGCGTGGGCACGGTCGACGTGGCGCTCGGCTGCGCGGGGCTCACCCCGCTGCTCGACCTGCGGGGAGCGAGCGACCGCTCGGGACGCGAGCTGAGAGCGACGACGATAGCGATCGCCGATGCAGTAGCTGCTGCCGCCGAGCTGGTGCGCGGCAAGGCCGACGGCCGAGCCGCGGTGCTCCTGCACGGGCTCGGCCGCTTCGTCCAGCGCGACGACGGGCCAGGTGCGGCGGCGCTGTTGCGCGAGCGAGCCCACGATCTGTTCCGATAGGGTGCTGCGTCGGTCGACCACGGTGTCTCCGGGCACCTATCCGCCCCCGGCTCCGGACCAGTGATCGACGAAATGCCGAGCGCCGACCCTTGACCTCAGCCTAGATACCGAGTATCTATTGGCGTCAGATGGGAGGGCGGGATCGCTTCTCCGCCCGCCTCGGGCGGCGCGACTTTCTGGCGGCCACGGGCGGCGCGTTCTTCGTCTGCGCCCTCGGCGAGCGCAACTTCACGGTGCGCACGGCGCGCGACGTGCAGCGGGTCGATGCCGCCGCGGCGTCGCTCCGCCGTCCCGCTTCGGCGCGCCGCGACCGGGTAGACAGCTTGAGCTTCGCGACGCCTGCACCGGCCGACGGCGGCCGACGGCGCGAGTACTGGCTCGTCGCGCGACCGGTCCGCTGGCAGGTGACACCGCGCGGCTACGACGAGTGGCACGCCCGCCGCGTCCCGCGTGTGACCTTCCGCGCGCTCGCCTACCAAGCGTGGTCGGCCGGTTTCGCGCGCCCGCTCGGGCCGCCGCGCATCCCCGGGCCGACGCTCGAAGCAGAGGTCGGCGACGTCATTGTCGTGCACTTCCGCAACGGCGCCGAGCAGCTCCGCCAAGCTCTGACGGTGCACCCGCACGGGGTGCGCTACAACCCCGAGTACGACGGCGCCTACCTGGGCGAGTTCACGCGTGCCGGTGGCTTCGTCGCTCCCGGCGAGGAGTTCACCTACGTCTGGGAGGCGACACCCGACTCGGTGGGCGTCTGGCCCTACCACGACCACGGGCCGAACCACACCCTCAACACCTTCCGCGGTCTGTTCGGCGCGATCGTCGTACGCGAACGCGGCGCCGCCCGACCCGACCGCGAGTACGCGCTTTTCCTGCACAACTTCCCGCCCCAGATCACGGGCGCCGACACCGTGCTGCACTGCATCAACGGTCGCGCTTTCGCCGGTAACACACCGACCTTGCGCGCACGCGTGGGAGAGCGTGTCGCGATCCACGTGATCGGAATGGACTCCAACTTTCACACCTTCCACATCCACGGCCACCGCTGGCGCGACAGCGCGGGCGCGCTCGTCGACTGTCCGACCGTCGGGCCCAACGAAACGATCACCGCCGCGTTCACCGAGGACAACCCCGGCCGTTGGCTCTACCACTGCCACGTCTTCAGCCACCAGGACGCCGGCATGGCGGGCTGGTACTTGGTCGATCCCAGATGACCGACGAGGGAGGAAGGAAACGATGATCAAAACGCCAAGCCTGGCGGTGGCGCTGAGCGCTGTGGCGTTCGCCGCGCCCCCCGCGCTCGCTGCCGAATACCCGCCCCCGGCCAATCCGGGCAAGGTCCCGGCAGCGTCGAAAAAGGGTCGCAAGCTCGTCGTCTGCAAGCGCGGCTGCCGCTACAAGACGATCCGTGCTGCCATCAAGCGGGCGACGGGGCGTGATCTGATCGTCGTGCGTCCCGGCACCTACCGCGAGGGGGTGCAGATTCTCGGTCGCCGCTACGACGGCCTGCGGATCGTTGGTGATCCCAAGAACCCGCGCCGTGTGCGTCTCGACGGCAAGGGGGTGCGCGGCGCCGGCGGCCAGAACGCGTTCTTCGTCAACGCCGCTGACGGCGTGACGATCCGCGGCTTTTATGCGCGCAACTACAAAGCCAACTGCTTCTTCGTAGTCAACGCCGACGGCTACACGCTCGACCGTCTCGTCGCCGAACGCTGCGGCGTTTACGGAATCTACGCCTTCAACTCCAAGGGCGGCACGATGTCCAACTCCGAGGCGTACTACAACAACGACTCGGGCTTCTACATCGGCCAGACACCGCCCCAAAAAGGCCGCAAGAAGCGTTCGTTCGTCACCAACGTGAAGTCGTATCTGAACGTTCTCGGCTTCTCGGGGACGAACATGCGTTACGTGACGATCCGCCGCAGCCAGTTCTTCAACAACGGAGTTGGCATCGTCCCGAACGCGTTGCGGACCGAGAAGTATCCGCCTCCGGAAGAGAACGTCATCGCCGACAACGACGTCTTCTGGAACAACTTCAACTACTACCGCGGAGCGCCCTTCAAGATCCCGACGAGCGGGCCGGCAGGACTGTCGGCCTACCCGATCGGTATCGGCATCCTGCTCTTCGGAAGCCAGGGCACGATCGTCGAGAACAACCGCATCTTCGGGAACTGGCTGGTCGGCTTCGGCATGGTCCAGCAGTTCGAGCTAGCCGGCGATAGCGACCCGAAGCTGCGGGAAGCGGCGACGTTGCGTAATAACGTCGTACGCAACAACCGCTTCGGGCTCGACGGCAAGGACCTCAACGGCCGCGACCTCGCCTACGACGGCTCCGGAACGGGCAACTGTTTCCAGGGCAACGTCCTGACGAGCCCGGTGCCCTACCTCGGTTCGCAAGCTACCTACGCACCCTGCCCCGGGCCGAGCGAGAACGCCATCGATCCGACCGTGCTTGGGGAGGCGGCACAGTGGATCGCGGCCCAGAACCCGAAGAAGCCGGAGACGTTCGAGCAGTTCTGGCTGCGCCATCCGCATGCGCCGCGCAAGGGCGTGAAACCGGTCGAGCGCTATCGACGCTGACTTCGGGGGCAGGAGGACGGCATGGACGCGAACAGGCGAGAACGAACGGCCGACCGCCGCGCCGGGGACACCCGGCGCGGCGCGAGGCTCGCAGGTGGCGCAGCGCTGCAACGCCTGCCGGCCACTGCCCTCCTGGCTGCCGGTTGCGCGGCACTGGCGGTCGCGGCGAACAGTGGCGGCGAGCGAGCGGACGCCGCTCGCCAGCGCCAGGTCACCGTGAAAGTCGGCGACTACTTCTACAAGCCGTCGCAGCTGCGGATTCGCAGCGGGACGACGGTCGTCTGGCGCTGGCCGCGGATCCCCGGCGACGTCCACGACGTCTATCTCGCGCGCGGCCCCCGCGGCGTGCGCAAGTTCCGCTCGGCGCTCGCCGCCAGCGACTACACCTACAAGCGGCGGCTTACACGGCGCGGTACCTACCGCATCGTCTGCACGCTCCACGCCGAGATGACGATGCGCATAGTGGTCCGCTAGCAGCCCGCGGGCGCGCCATGGAAGCGCGCCCGCGGGTGTGTCATTCTGGTCGCATGAAGTACGTCTTGATGTCCCTCCTTGCGCGCAGGCCGGCGCACGGCTACGAGCTGCACCAGGAGGTGGAGGAGCGTTTGCACGGCCTGATGTCGTCGGTGAACCCCGGCCAGGTGTACGCGACGCTGCAGCGCCTCGAGCGCGACGGCCTGATCGTCGGCGCCGATGTCGAGCAGTCGGAGCGGCCGAACAAGCGCGTTTACGAGCTCACGCCGAGCGGCGAGGAAGAGCTGCGGACGTGGTCGCAGTCGCCCAGCCCCCCCACCTACTTCCGCAATGAGTTTTTCCTCAAACTGGTGGCTGTCGGCCTGTCCGGCATCGGCGACGTCGGCACGTTGATCGGCCGGCAGCGGCGCGAGTGCCTGCAGGCATTGCGCGACGCCGAGGAGCTGCTGCGCAGCGACCGAGCTAGCGATCCCGCCGTGGCCCTCGCCGCCGAGGCATTGCAGCTGCACCTCGAGGCTGACCTCGAGTGGCTCGAGCGCTGCGAGGAGCGCCTTGCGGTTCACGCTCCTAGCTAGAGATCTGCACAAGCGCTTCGGCGAAGGTGCAGCCGCGGTCGAAGCGGTGCGCGGTGTCGATCTTGCTCTGGCCCCGGGCGAGTTCGTCGCCTTGACCGGTCCCAGCGGCTGCGGAAAATCGACGCTCCTGCACTTGATCGCTGGTTTCGAACGCCCCGACCGCGGCACGATCGAGATCGGCGGCGAGCGCGTCGATCGGCTGTCGGAGCGCGCCTGGGCCTTGCGGCGCCGGCGCACGATCGGTTTCGTGTTCCAGTTCTTCAACCTTGTCGACACCCTCACAGTGCAGGAGAACGTGGAGCTGCCGGCGATCGTCGCCGGCACGCGGCCGCGCGTGGCGCGCCAGCGGGCGCGCGCCCTGCTGGCGCGCCTCGGTGTCGAGAATCGCGCCGCCGAGCTGCCGTCGCGCCTCTCGGGCGGCGAGCAGCAACGGGTAGCGATAGCCCGCGCGCTTGCGGCCGAACCGCTTCTTCTGTTGGCCGACGAGCCGACCGGCAGTCTCGACTCGGCCGCTACGAGCGTCGTTCTCGGGCTTTTGCGCGAGGTGCACGCGCGCGGCCAGACGATCGTTCTCGCTACGCACGACCAGCGCGTCGCGAGCGCCGCTGATCGCGTGCTGCAGATGCGCGACGGCCGCATCGTCGAAGAGGCGGTCCTCGTCCCGGGGAGCGCGTCATCGACGCTCGAGCGCCTCTGGCGCGTCGATCCGCGGTGAGTGCGCGGCCGCGCCATCGGCAGCACGGTGTGGGGATCGGGTGTGCGGCGCGTGCCCGCGCCGTGTTCGGCGCCCAACTACTGCTGCTGCGCGCCGCACTCCGCGACGCACCCGTGCAGTTTCTGCTCACCGCGATCGTCGTGGCCTCGGCTGCGGCGGTGCTCACGATGGCGATCGCCCTCTTCGATGTCGGTCGCGACCCGCTGCGGCGCGCCCGCGCCGCCGCTGGTGACCCGACCCTCGTGGTGACCGGAACCGCACGCGACGTTCGCGCCGCAGCCCGTCTTCCCGGCATCGCAGCGGCCGGGCGTGGCCTGCGCCAGCGGCACATACTGCTCCGGGGTAGTGGTCTGCGGATAGCGGCCGCCCTACGCGAGTGGGACGATGCCGCAACGGTCGACCGACCGCTCGTCGAACGCGGTCGGCCACCGCGGCTGTGGTCGCGCAGCGAGGTGGTGGCCGAGCGCACGTTCGCGCGCGCGTTCGGGCTGGCCGTCGGCGACCGGCTAACGGTCGGCGGGCGGGGCGTGCGGGTGGTGGGGATCGCCGGCACTGTCTCGCTGCCGCCGTTCGATGGCGCGCGCGAAACGCTGATGTGGGCGCCAACACAGCTGGTCGCCACAGTTTCCGGTCGCAGCGAGCTCGTGCGCGCGATCCGCCTCGCCGACCGGAGCAGCAGCGCGTTGGCACGCTTCCGCGCCCGCTTGCGCGCCCTCGCCCCGCGCGCACGGATCGCGACGACGAAAGCAGTCGCCGCCGACTACGCGCAGTTGACGCGCCTCGAGACGGTCGTCCTGCAAACGTTCGCTCTTCTGGGTCTCGCCGCGAGCTGTTTCGTTTTCGCGACTGCGACGAGCAGTCGCGTGCTGTCGCGCACCTACGAAGTCGGCTTGCTGAAAGCGCTCGGCCTCGGTCCGATCCAGGTCGGTTCGCGCTATCTGCTCGAAAACTTGGCGTTAGCCGTGCCGGCGGTGGCTATCGGGACGATCGTCGGTCTCGCTGCGTCCCGGCCGCTGCTCGCCCCGCTCGTCGACCTTGTCGGCGCGCCGTTCGTGCCGTGGGCCGGTGGTGGCACCGCAGCTGTCGCAGCGGCGATCGCGCTGGCCGCGGTCGCACTGGCGACGCTGCCCGCCATCGGACGGGCGGTGGCGGCTCGCGTCGGTAGCGCGCTGGCCCTCGGGCGACCCCAGATGGTGGCCGCACACCGCGCGCGGCTGGCGGGTTTGGCACTGCGTCTGCAAGTCCCCGCACCGATCGCGCTGGGGGTGGCCGAGACCTTCGCGCGCCGCCCGCGCGCCTGGCTGTGCGCGGCCACTCTGGCGTTCGCTGCAGCGATGCTGGTGGCGCTGGCGTCGATGGAGCACACGTACGCACGCCTGCTCGCCGACCCGGCGCGCGACGGCCGCCCGTGGGATGTGCAGGTAGAGCCGGCTGCCATCCAGCCGAACCTGCTCGCGAGCGCCGAGCGCGACAGTGGTGCGCACGTAAGGTCGCGCGCCGCGATCGCACGCGTCGGCGCACGCGTCGCCGGCCGGCGGATCGTGGTGCGTGTCGCACGTGGCGCCTGGCGATCGATGCAGCCGACGGTCACCCTCGGTCGGCCGCTGCGCCGTTCTGGGGAGGCGCTGATCGGCCGCCGGCTGCTGGGCGAGCTCGGCGTCGCGACCGGTGACCGGGTGCGTGTAGAGGTGGGCGGCCGCCAGTTCGTCGTGCGTGTCGTCGGGCGCTACGTCGAACCTTTCGACCGGGCGCTGACCCTCTGGGTATCGGCCGCGACGCTGCGACGTGCCGGACTCGCTCCGCCGCCGGCGCGCCAGTTGCTGTTACGCCTCGACGATCCCGGGCGGGACCGCGCCTTTGCACGCGCGCTGCGTGAACGCGTTCGAGGAGCCTTCGCCGTCGCGGTGTCGCGCGACATCTGGCGTAGCGAGCGCGCCCAGGCCCGCCGCGTGGTCTACGCGCTCGAGGCGGTGCTGTTGGGAATCGCCGTTATCAACGTTCTGTGCGCCTTCCTTTTGGCGGTCAAGGAGCGGGCGCGCAACCTCGCGCTCTACAAAGCGCTCGGGCTCACCCCGCGCGAGCTGGCCGGGGTGGTCACGGCGGGAGCGGCGTTGCTCGCTGTGCTCGCTACGGCCGCAGGGGTACCGCTCGGCATGTGGGTGTTCCGAACCCTGGTCATCGTCCTCAACCCGCACGACGGCCCGGACGTTGTGGCCTGGGCGCCGCCATGGGCGCTCGCCGCTCTGCTGCCTGTCGCTCTTCTGCTCGCGACAGCAGCAGCGTTGCCGCCGGCGCGGCGCGCGGCGCGTCTAGCACCGGCTGCGACCTTGCGCAGCGAGTGAAAGACGAGCCGCGCGTCTAGCGCGGCGACCGAGCCACGCGCTGCGTGTCGAGCGCGGCGAGCGCAGCACCTAACCGGCCACCGGCAGCGCCACCGGCCGCCGCGGAACCTCGCCGATCGGCCACCGCCGCCGGATCGTGCACAGGGTCGTGCGCTCCGCAGCCGGCCGGCCGGCACGGTGCGCGGCCTCGACAAGATCGGCGGGGTCGAGGCGCACGCCGTGACGCGAGCCGGCGAGGCGCGAGATGTTCTCCTCCATCAGCGTCCCGCCGAGATCGTTCACACCCCAGCGAAGCGCCTCGGTCGCGAGCTCGAGACCCATTTTCACCCAGCTCGCCTGCAGGTTGCGAACGGTCTTGCCGAGCGCGAGGCGGAACACCGCGGTGTGCTTGAGGTTCTCCTCGGGCGCGATCTCCTCGATGCCGTAACGGCGGCCGAGCAGCGTCTGGTAGGGAATGAACGAGAGCGGCACGAACTCGGTGAAGCCACCGGTCCGTTCCTGCACGCGCCGCACGACGCGCATGTGCTCGGCGAGCTGCTCGGGGGTTTCGATGTGGCCGAACATCACCGTCGCCGTCGAACGCAGGCCGATCGCGTGCGCGGCCTCGATGATCTCGACCCAGCGCGCGACGGGCAGCTTGTTGGGAGATATTCGCTCGCGCACACCGTCGTCGAGGATCTCGGCCGCCGTGCCCGGGACCGAGCCGAGCCCGGCTTCGCGCAGCCGCTCGAAGACGCCGCGCGGACCGAGCCCCGAGCGCTCGCACATCCACTGCACTTCCATCGGCGAGTAGGCGTGCAGGTGGATGTGGGGCGCCACCCGTTTGGCGACCCGCAGCCAGTACAGGTAGTCGTCGAGCGTCCAGTCGGGGTGGATGCCGGACTGCATGCAGATCTCGGTGGCGCCGTAGGCGACCGCCTCCTCGACGCGGCGCACGAACTCGCTCTCGTCGAGCTCGTAGGCGTCGGGGGAGCGCCGCGACTGACCGAAACCGCAGAACGCGCAGCCGACCGTGCAGACGTTGCTGACGTTGATGTTGCGGTTGACGACGAACGTCACCGTGTCGCCCACGAGCTCGGCGCGCAGCTCGTCGGCTGCTTGGCGGATCTCTTCGATCGCCTCGGGGCGGCGCTCGGCGACCAGTGCCGCGAGCTCGTCGGCGGTGAGCTCCTCGCCCTCGCGACCGCGCGCGACGGCGCGCGCCACGAGATCAGGCCGCGGCACACGTCGTCGCTCGACGCGCGCTGTCCGCTCGGTGCGCGGCAAGAACGTCCAGTAGCGGATGCGGATGACGTCGAGCACGCCGCGGTCGAGCCACTCTTCGTTCATGTAGCGCGGGTACACGCACAACCGCTCGCCGAGCGCGTAACCACGCGCCGCGAGCCGCCTGCGCAGCTCCAGCGGCGAAGGGAACGGGTGCTCTGGGGAGATGTGGTCGCCGTTCGCCGACAGACCCCCGAGATCGGTCGCCCCGCACTCGACGAGCTCAAGCCACCAGTCGGCCAGGTTCGGCGGGATCTGGATGCCCACGTCCGGCATCAGCTCGCGACAGACGCGGACCAGCTCGCGCATCTCCTCGAGCGTCACCTCGCTCGCCCACGACGGCAGCGGCTGCTCGTGGCCGCCGCGCGTTCCCTCGCGCTGCGCTCGGTCGGCGATCAGCGCTGGCTCGCGGCCGTAGTAGCGGGGATGGGGCACGAAGTTCTGGAGGATCACCTCCTGGATGTGCCCGTAGCGGCGGTGGACGGCGGCGATCGTCTCGAGCGCAGCGATGCGATCGTGGCGGCTTTCGCCGATGCCGACGAGGATGCCGGTGGTGAAGGGGATGCGCAGCTCGCCCGCCAGCTCGAGCACGCGCTGGCGCACCGCAGGGTGCTTGGAGGGAGACCCCTGGTGGACCACCAGGTCGGGCACGATCGACTCGAGCATCAACCCCTGCGAGGCGGTCACGCGGCGCAGGCGCGCGAGCTCTTCGCGTTCCAGCACACCGATGTTCGTGTGCGGCAGAAGCCCGCGGTCGAGCGCCCGCTGGCACGTCCACTCGACGTAATCGAGGAAGCTGTCGTGCCCCCACGAGCGCAAGCGCTCGCGCACCTCGCGGTTCTCGTCCGGCGCCTCGCCGGTCAGCACCAGCAGCTCCTTGGCGCCGCGCCGGACGGCGTCGTCGAGCATCCGCTCGACGGCTTCAGGCGCGTGCAGGTGGGGCTTGTGCGTCGCGAACGCGCAGTACTTGCAGTAGCAGCGGCAGGTCCGCGACAGCGAGATCGTGTAGTTGCGCGAGAAGGTGACTCGCCGCACCGGTGGCAGTCTACGCCCGTGCAGCAAGGACCGAGGCGCGCCGCGCCGGCGGCAGCGGGCTAACGGCGGTTCGCGCGCAGCCGGTCCGGCGAGCAGCGATCGGCCACTCCGGCTGCGCGGCAGTAGCCGGCTATCGGCGCTCGGCTAGCGCTTGCTCGTGCGCGCCGGCTCGCCAGCGAACGCCGTCGGCTCGGCATCGCGGGGATCGCCGCCGTGCAGGCTGCGCAGCGCGACGCTCACGCCGCAAGCGGCGAGCGCGGCGAGCACCGGCGCGGCGACGTACACGAGCAGGAACTTGCCGACGCCACCGAAAGACGGCGCCACGAGCGCCGGCCCGAAAGCGCGTGCAGGGTTCACAGCCGCGCCAGTGAGCGGACCGAAGATCATCGCCGCC
>BEIR01000010.1 GCA_002898855.1 bacterium HR41 | reverse complement strand
CTCGCGCACGCGCACGAGCAGATACAGATCGCCGGGTGGCGCCCCGCCAGGACCCGCGTGCCCGCGCCCGCTCAAGCGGATCCGCTGGCCGTCGGCGATGCCGGCCGGCACACCCACCTCCAGCTTGCGGCGCGTCTCGACAAGCCCGCTGCCGCCACAACGCTGACAGCGGCGGGCCGGCACGAGCCCGGCGCCACCACAGGCAGAACACGTCTCGCTGCGGACGACCCGGCCGAACGGTGTGCTGACGACTTGCCGCAGCTGCCCGGCCCCGCCGCAACGCCCACAAGCGATCATGCCGCTGCCCGCTTCAGCCCCCGAACCGCCGCACTGCTCGCAGACGTCGACGGCGTCGTACTCGACATCGACGCTGCCGCCGCGCGCGGCGAGCGCGAGGTCGACCTCGACTTCGAGCTCGATGTCGTCTCCGGGCGTGCGACCGGCGGTGCCCTGCCCGCCGAAGAAGGCGCTGAACGGGTCGCTGCCGAAGAACGCTTCGAAGATGTCGCTGAAGGAGCTGAACGAGCGCGCCGTCGCCTGGAACCCCCGCTGCTCGAGCCCCGCCCAGCCGTAGCGATCGTAGATCGCGCGGCGCTCGGGGTCGGAGAGAACCTCGTACGCCTCGGCCAGCTGCTTGAACTTCTCTTCCGCTTGCGGGTCGTCCTTGTTGACGTCGGGGTGAAGCTCGCGCGCGCGGCGCCTGAAGGCGCGCTTGATCTCGCGCTCGTCGGCGTCGCGCGGGACGCCGAGCAGCTCGTAGGCGTCGGGTTTGCTCACCGCTCGTAAACCTCGGTCACGAACCGCGACAGCTCACGGGCGGTCGCGCGCACCGCGGTGATCGCGCGCGGGTAGTCCATGCGCAGCGGACCGACCACCGAAACAGTGCCGAGGTTGCGCAGCGGTGTCCCGTAGTTGGCCGCGACGAGCGACAGCGAGCGCATCTCGCGCGCCGGGTTCTCGCTGCCGATACGCAGATAGACATTGGGCTCGTCGAGCCAGCGGCGCAGCAAGCCGAGCAACAGCACCCGCCGTTCGAGCACCGACAGCAGGTCGGCGATCTGCGACAGCTCGGGCAAGCGGTGCTCGGCCAGAAGCCGGTGGGCGCCCTCCATGAACAGGTTGCTGTGGGCGGTCTCCTCGATATCGGTGAACACCGCGCCGATCTCGCGCAGGAAAGCGCGCTCGTGCTCGCCGAGCGCTTCGTCGTCGAGTTTTTTGCGCACCATCCGCGCCCCGACCTCGAGCCCGCGCAACGTTTCGTTGAGGTAGCTCTCGGCCCACTCGACGAGACCGCGATCGACCGGGCCCGGGAAGCTGAAGACCCGCTTGGTGACACCGCCCGTCGAGGTGATCACCACCACCATCACGACCTGCGGTTGCAGCGGCAGGACTTCGATGCGGCGGATCGTGGTGGTCTCGATCGGCGGCGCGGTGACCAGCGCCAGCAGGTTCGTCACCTGGGACAGCTGCGCAGTCGCCTCGCGCATCGCCTGCTCGAGCTCGCGCCGAACCGCTGGCAGCGAGATCTTCGCAACCTGCTGCACGGGCAGCGCTCCGCGCTCGAGTACGTCGTCGACATAGGCGCGGTAGCCGCGCTCGGTGGGCACGCGCCCGGCCGACGTGTGGGGGTGGTGGAGCAGCCCCACTCGTTCGAGCCGGTGAAGCTCGGCGCGGACCGTCGACGGCCCCCACGGGACGTCGCTCTGGGCGGCGATCCACTTCGAGGGGACCGGCTCGCCGCACGCAAGGTGGCGCTCCACGACCTTGCGCAGAATCAACCGCTGGCGCTCGCTGAGCTCCGGAACCTCCTTACCTTGCCGCCCGGTGGCAACAGCGGCGCTCGGCGGCGAACGCCGCTCGTCCGGCGATCGATGCTCGAGGAGCGCCCTCACGCCCCAATTGTGCAACGCGGACGGACGCCGCCGGTCACGACCTTGTCGTGCGCGGCCGCGGCCGCCCGCAAGCTCGCGGCGCCGTCAGGACGGAAGCTCGATCTCGGCGACGGCGTTGCGGACGATCTGCTTGCCGTCCTGCTCGGCTACGAGATCGATTACGGCACGGCCCTCTGCCACCTCGCGGACGCTGCCGCTGACCACGATCTCCTTCTCGGGAAGACCCATCCCCCGGAACTGCACCGAGAGGCGCTTGAGACGGCGCGGATCGTCGCCCGCTGCCTGTTCGACCGCGCGCGCGACCTGAGCCATCGTCCACAAGCCGTGAAGGATGTTGCCGGGCAGCCCGACGTTGCGAGCGAACTCGGGGTCGATGTGGATCGGGTTGAAGTCGCCCGAGGCGCCCGCGTAACGGTGCGGCAGGTAGCGGTCGGGCGTGACGCGCAGCTCCTGGATCTTCTCGCCAGCCTGCAGAGCCATCTACGAAACCCCCCGCACGATGTTGGTCCAGAGGCCGCGCACGACCTCCTCGCCATTCTGGTTGACCGAGCGCGTCTCGAAGACATAGAAGCCCATCCCGCCGCGCTCGTAGATCTCCTTGCAGGTGGTCGTCGTGGTGATGACATCGCCGGAGCACACCGGCTCGCCCCACACGAACTCCTGACCACCGTGCACCATCATCGCGAAGTTCATCCCGACCTCGGGGTCGAGGATCGCCGGGGCGACCGCTCCCGCACTGAACACCACGCAGAACATCGGCGGCGCGACGATGTCGCGAAAGCCCGCCTCGCGGGCCTTGGCGCGGTCGAAGTAGATCGGGTTGGTTTCGCCGACCGCCTGCGCGTACTCGCGGATCTTTTCCTTGCCGACCTCGTACTCGTACGGGTCCCAGGTTTTGCCTACGGCCTTGGTGTCGACCGGCATCTTCCCTCCGACTGTCCGTCAGGTTGCGGCGCGGCAGTGTATTGGAGCTCGCGCCGGAGCGCAGCGCCACGCCGCGAGCACGACGGGCACGCTGCCGTGGGGCGCTAGGCGGCGTCGCGCAGTGCCTGCGCTTCGGCGAGCGAGGCGAGCTTGTGCAACGTCTGCTCTTCTAGGCGCCGCACTCGTTCGCGCGGCATGCGCAGGACGCGAGCGACCTGGTCGACGGTGCGCGGCTCCTGGCCGCCGAGCCCGAACCGCAACTCGATCACGCGGCGCTCGCGGTAGCTCAGATTGGCGAGAAGCGCCGCGAGGCGCTCGCGCAGCACCGTCCGCGCGGCGGCCTCGAGCGGCGAGGTGGCGCGCTCGTCGGGGATCAGCTCACCGAACTGCGCCGAGTCGCTTTCGTCGCCGACCGGCTTGTCGAGCGACACGAGCGGCTGCGACGCCCGCAAAAGGAGCTCCGCCTCGGCGAGCTCGACGCCGGCTTCGGCGGCGATCTCCTCGATCGTCGGTTCGCGGTTGCCAGCCGCCTCGAGCTTGCGTCGCGCACCGTCGAGACGCTTGAGGACGTTGTCGACGTGAATGGGGATGCGGATCGTACGTCCCTTGTCGGCGATCGCTCGCGCAATCGCCTGGCGGATCCACCACGTGGCGTAGGTCGAGAACTTGTAGCCGCGGCGCCAATCGAACTTCTCGACGGCGCGCACGAGGCCGATGCAGCCCTCCTGGATCAGGTCGAGGAAGGGCAGGCCTTGGTTGCGGTGGCGCTTGGCGATCGAGACGACGAGGCGGATGTTGGCGCGGATCATGTGGTCCTTGGCGGCGAGATCGCCGCGCTCGATCCGCTTCGCAAGGACCACTTCCTGCTCGGCGGTGAGCAGAGGCGTTTTGGCGATCTCGTCGAGGAAGCGCTGCAGCGAGTCGAAGGTTGCGGGCTCCTCGGCCGGACGGGTGCGCAGCGCACTCGCGAGCGCACTAGCTCCCTCGCCGCTCGTCTCGCTATCGGCAGCTTGGTCGGCACCCGCCGCGGAGCCGATCAGAGCATCGAGCTCGTCGACACCGCTGTCGAAATCGCCGAGCTGCGCGGCCAGCTCTTCGCTGCCCTCCCCCTCCTCGTGATCGTCGACCAGCACCAGCTCGCGCAGGTGGGTTTCGCTGACGTCGGTGATCTGTTCGCGAACGCTCACGGGCGCGACGTTAAGAGTCGGCCCTAAGCGCTACCTAAACGCCCGCCGCCCCCTGCGTGCGCCGGGGGTGTGGCACGTCAATCGGAGCGTCCGTCGCCGGACAGTTCGAGCACGGCAAGGAACGCCTCCTGCGGCAGCTCGACACGCCCGACCTGTTTCATCCGCTTCTTGCCCCGCTTCTGGCGCTCGAGCAGCTTGCGCTTGCGCGTCACGTCGCCGCCGTAGCACTTGGCGGTCACGTCTTTGCGCAGCGGTTTCACGGTTTCGCGCGCGATCACCTTCGAGCCGATCGCCGCCTGGATCGCGACCTCGAACTGTTGGCGCGGTATGCGCTCGCGCAGGCGTTCGCAGATCAGGCGCCCAGAGGGGTACGCCTTGTCCTTGTGGACGATCATCGAGAGCGCGTCGACGCGGTCGCCGGCGAGCAGCACGTCGAGCTTGACGAGATCCCCGGGACGCGGCTCGAGCAGCTCGTAGTCGAGCGAGGCGTACCCGCGCGTGCGCGACTTGAGCTGGTCGAAGAAGTCGAGCACGATCTCGGCGAGCGGCAGGTCGTAGCGCAGCTGGACGCGCTCCGGCGAGAGGTAGTTCATGTCGACGTGAACGCCGCGACGCTCCTGGCAGAGCTCCATGACGGCGCCGACGTGCTCGCGCGGGCAGACGATCGTGGCGCGCACATAGGGCTCGCGGATCTCGGCGATGCGGGCGCGATCCGGCATCTCGGCGGGCGAGCGCACGGTCACGACACTGCCGTCGGTGAGCTCGACCTCGTACGCGACGTTGGGCGTGGTGGCGAGGAGCTCGAGGTCGTACTCGCGCTCGAGCCGCTCGCGCACGATGTCCATGTGCAGAAGGCCGAGGAAGCCGCAGCGGAAACCGAAGCCGAGGGCCTCGCTGGTCTCGGGCTCGTACTGCAGGGCGGCGTCGTTCAGCGCCAGCTTCTCGAGCGCGTCACGCAGGTCCTCGAAGCGGTCGGATTCCACCGGGAACAGCCCGCAGAAAACCATCGGCTTGACCTCGCGGTAGCCGGGGAGCGGCTCGCTGGCGGGACGGCGGCGGCTCGTCAAGGTGTCGCCGACGCGCATCCTCTGCACATCCTTGACGCCCGTAATCACGTAGCCAACCTCACCGGCGACGAGACGCTCGGCGGGCTGCATCTCGGGACGCATGAAGCCGATCTCGGTGATCTCGGCCTCGGTCTGCGTCTGCATCGCGAGGATCGGCTCGCCGCGCGCGAGCTCGCCCTCGACCACCCGCACGTAGGCGACTACCCCACGGTACTGGTCGTACTGCGAGTCGAAGACGAGCGCCCGCGCCGGCAGCGATCGGTCGCCTGTGGGCGGCGGGATGCGCGCGACCAGCGCCTCCAGCAGGTCGTCGACGCCCTGGCCCGTCTTGGCCGATACGCGAACCACCTGGTCGGGGTCGTCGCCGAGCAGGTCGGCGAGCTCCTGGGCGACACGGTCGGGCTCGGCGCCGGGAAGGTCGATCTTGTTGACGACCGGGATCAGTTCCAGGCCGGCGTCGATGGCGAGATAGGTGTTGGCGAGCGTTTGCGCCTCGATGCCCTGGGAGGCGTCGACCACCAGCAGCGCGCCCTCGCAAGCCGCGAGCGAGCGCGACACCTCGTAGCTGAAGTCGACGTGCCCCGGCGTGTCGATGAAGTGGAGATGGTATGTCTCGCCGTCGCGGGCGCGGTAGTCGCAGCGCACCGCCTGCGCCTTGATCGTGATTCCCCGTTCGCGCTCAAGCTCCATCGAGTCGAGGAGCTGGGGGCGCGCGTTGCGGGGGTCGACGGCACCGCAGCGTTCGAGGATGCGATCGGCGAGCGTCGACTTGCCGTGGTCGATGTGGGCGATGATCGAGAAGTTGCGGATGTTGCGTGCAGCCTCGGCCAAGGCGCCGTGAGTATGCCCGCGCGGCGCGCGAGCGCGCCACCTCGCGACGGCGAGGGTTGCGATGTTCAGCCTGTGCGCCGCAAAAGCGCCCAGACACGGTCGATCTCGCGCACGCCGAGCAGCCGGCAGAGAGCCAGGTAGACGATCCCCCCGGTGCCGCATGCCGCCACCACAGCGACCGCTTGCGCCCACACGGCTCGCCCGAGCAGCGCGTCGAGCTCGCTCCAGACGAGCCACGAGCAGAGGGCAAGCACCGTGGCGCTCGCGACCATCCGCGTCGCGGCGGCGGCGGTGCGCCAGCCCTCGATGCCGGCAAGCTCACGCCGCAACACCGCGCCCTGCCAGAGGCACATGACAATCGTGCCGGCGACCGTGCCGAGCACGATCCCGGCGATGCCGAAAGGCCGGTGGAGCGCCGCTGCGACAGCGGCGTTGACGGCCAGGTTCGCCAACGAGAGGGCGGTGGTCAACCAGGGCCGCTGAAGGCTGAAAAAGGTGCGCGAGAACAAGAGGCTCACGCCCTGCGCCGGCAGCGACAGTGACCACCACACCATCGCCGTCGAGACGAGCTCCGTCGCCTCGGCGTCGAAGGAACCGCGCTGGTAGACGAGGCGGGTGATCGGCTCCGCGAGCACCGCCATCAGAACAGCGCTCGGTATCAGCAGCAAAAGCACCTGCCGGACGCCCTCGCCGAGCCAGGCGCGCAAGCGCTCGCGGTCACCACGGGCGGCGAGGCGCGAGAGCGTCGGGAAGAGGATCGTCGCGATCGAGATCGAGAACAGGCCCTGGGGGAGCTGGTAGATGCGGAACGCCTTGTCGATCGCGGCCGGCACCGCGTCGGAGACGAGGGTGCCGAACAGCGAGTCGATCAAGAGCGACAGGTTGATTAGCCCGAGCGCCACCGTTACCGGCAGCATCAGTTTGAGGACCCGCCACACGTAGGGGTCGCGGAAGGCGAAGGCGAAGGCGAGCCGGCCGCCGCGCCCCCGCAGCCACGGCAGCGGTAAGAGCAGCTGCACGATCGTGCCGGCGAGGATGCCGATCGCGTAGGCGTAGATGCGGTCGTCGGCCGGCAGCGCCGGCGTGAGCGCGACGAGGGCGGCGATGATCACCGCGTTCCAAGCGACGGGCGCAAGCGCAGGAACGGCGAAGTGGTCGAATGCGTTGAGGATGCCTACGACGAGACCAGTGAGCGCCAGCAGCAGGACGATCGGGAAGAGCAGACGGGCAAGCGTCACGGTCAGATCGGCGAGCGCCGGGTCGTTCGCGAAGCCGGGCGCGAACAGCGCCATAACCGGCCTCGCGAAGACCACGAACAGCACCGTCAGCAGGCCGAGCACGACAACGATCAGGGCTGCGAGCGTCGACGCGACACGGAATGCGCGCCGGCGCTCGCCGCGCTCCAGAAGCTCCGTGAAGACCGGTACGAAGGCGCCCTGCAGGGCCGAGTCGGCGAACAGCGCGCGCACGAGGTTCGGCACTTGGAAGGCGATCGTGAAGGCCGACATAGCGCCGCTGACGCCGTAGAGGCTCGCAGCGATCACCTCGCGCACGAGCCCCAGCACGCGCGACAGACCCGTGGCGACCGAGAAGAAGAGGGTGGAGCGCACCACGCGCCGGGCGTGGCTGCGGTCGGTGGCGTCGCGCCCTGCTGGGCGGTTGCCGGTCGCTGGCTCGGTCTCGGCAGGTGGCTGTCCACCGACGCCGTCGCGCTGCTCTTTTGGTCGCGCTCGGTCCACTTCGATCGCTTTTCTGCCGAGCCCCGCCCGGTCGCGGGGGGCTCGCGCCGCGCTACACTACGCGCCCGCTGCGCGGTCGGGCTCCCGCCGGGGTTCCTCCGCCGCGATCGAGCGCCGCACGGGCTTGGCGTCCTGTCGGGTTCTCGGTCGCGAGGTGTCGGCTTTCGCACCGGCTGCGCGCGCGAACTAGCTCCACCAGAGTCATGGCCAACATCGCGTCGCAAAAAAAGCGGATCCAGCGCTCGGAGCGCGAGCGCCGAGAGAACCGCTTCCGCATCTCGCAGGTGCGGACCTGGTTCCGCCGTCTCGAGCAAGCGGTCGCGGCCGGCGACGCTGGCGCTGCCGAGAGCGAGTATCGGCAGCTGCTGTCGAAGATCGACAAGGCCGTCAAGACCGGCGCTCTCCATCGCAACGCCGGTGCGCGCCGCAAGTCGCGCGCCGCGCGTATCCGCGCGCGCCTCGGCAACTGAGCGGCGCAGCCAGGACGCCACGGCGACAAACGTACGCCGTAGCGCGTTACGGCAGCCGGGCACCACACGTCAGGGCGCCACGGCCACGGCGCGTCCCTCGCAAAGGTGCGCACGCCAGGTCCGAGTCCGAGCACCTACCGCCCCGGCGGCCGCGGGTCGTGGCCGGGTTCGCTCGAGCCGTCAGTTCGCGGCCGTCAGCTCGTGCACGGCGCGCACGAGCGCTCCGCGCGCGTCGGGAGCGCGGGCGGGGCGGCCGCCTCTCGTCTCGAGCTCGAGGGCGTGGAGCCGCACCAAAGTGCGCTCTAGCTGCTCGGTCTTGCAGCGCCGCGCAGCCTGCAGGAGACGTTTCGCGCGCCAGCCGCTGACTGCGAGCGCGCGTGCGACGTCCTGGTCGGGCCGACCACGGTCGAGCAATCGCCTGGCGGCGAGCAGCTCGCGGGCACGTCTCGCCAGCGCCGGCAGGATGCGTGCCGGCTCCTCGCCGCGAGCCAGCAGATCCTCGGCCAGGTAGGAGGCACGTTCGCCGCGCCCAAGCGCGATTGCGTCGGCTAGCGACCAAACGCTCTCCTCGCTGTCGTCGGGAGCGAGCGCGCGCACCAGCGTCGCGTCGACGCGACCGTCGTCCGCGGCGAGAGCGAGCTTTTCCAGTTCGCGCTCGAGACGCATGCGGCTCGGACCGCAGCGGGCTACGAGCTCTTCGGCTGCGTCAGCTGCGAGCGCCAGTCCGAACTCGCGCGCCCGTGAGCGCAGCCAGGCTGGGAGCTGCCACGGTTTCGGCGCCTCGTAGAGCCGTACTTCGCCGCCCGCTTCGGCAACCGCGCGCTCGAGCGCTTTCGGCACGCGCGGCGCGCGCGCCAGCATAAGCACGACGGTGTCCGGCGCAAGCGCGGCGAGAGCCCTGGCGAGCGGCTCGATCTCGGCAGCCCGGCACTGCTCGAGGCGATCGACGACGACGTAGCGCCGTCCGCCGAGCAGCGTCGGCGAGGCGAGCTCGCCGGCCAGAGCGCGCAGGTCCGTCTCCGCCGCCTGGCGCGTCTCGAGCTCCGCGCCCTCGCGCCGCGCACGCTCGTGCAGCCGCCGGCGCCACGCCTCGACGCGCGGTTCGTCGTCGCCGTAGACGAGATATGCCGGCTTCAGCTCGGCGATGGCGCGAGGCTAGCGGTGGCGGCGGCGCTCGGTTGCGACGTGCAGCCCCTCCGCGTCAGCGGTCACACGCACGGTGCCGTCGCGGTCGGTGCGAAAGACCGCGGCACCACTCCGCGCTAGTGCCTCCAGGGTGCTCGGTACGGGATGACCGAACGGATTGCGCGCGCCGACCTGGACGACGGCGACCTCTGGCCGCGCCCGCGCGAGCACAGCGGGCAGGCCGGGATCGCCGCTGCCGTGGTGCGGCACCTTGAGGACGTCGACGTCCCCTATCGGCAGCAGACGTAGCGCCTCGCTCTCGGCGTCACCCGAGGTCAAAAGCACGAGTCGGCCGACGTGCACGAGCGCCACGACCGCGCGCTCGTTGGGGTCGGACGGTGGTGGCACGCTGGCGGGCCGCGCGCGCGGCCACAGCACACGAATGTGGATCTTGCCCACGCGCAGTTCGCGGCCTGCGCGAGCGGCGACCACCACGGCGCCGCGGCGCCGCGCCAAAGCGACCGCCGCTCGGTACGAGCGGTCGCGGGTGCTGTCGCCACCGTCGAGGATGAGCCGCGGGCGGAGGGTGCGCACCACCTCGGCGAGACCACCGTGGTGGTCGCGAGCGGCGTGGCTGGTGGCGACCGCGTCGAGCCGGCTCACGCCCTCGCCGCGCACGCGGCGCGCTACCCGCCCCTCGGGTGGCCCGGTGTCGAAAAGAACGCTCGCACCGGTGCCGTCTTGCACGAGTACGGCGTCGCCCTGACCGACGTCGAGGAAGGAGATCGTCGGTCGCTTCGCGGGCTGCGGACCGCGCAGGTAGAGAGCGGTGGCGGCGGTGTAGGCGAGGAGAACGAAGAGCGCGAACAGCGCCACCGGTCGCACCGCCGGGTGGCGGTCGCCGTGCCGTGGGACCCTGCTCGCGACCGGACGGCCAGCGGCTGCCGCACGAGCGGCGGCGACCGCGACAGCGGCTAACGCGAGCGCGCACAAAGCAGCCACCACAGCCGTCGCCGGAGAAACCGCTTCGGCGCCCGGCGGTGGCGTATCGCCGATGGCGAGCTGGGGAACGACGGCGAGGGTCGCGGCGGTCCACTCGAGATGACCGAGCGCGAGCTCGAGCGGTGGTGCGGCTACCAGCGCCACGGCGTCGGCGAGCAGCGCACCGGGCGCCCCGAGAGCGCGCAGCTGTCCCGCAGCCGCTACGACCGTCGCTGCCCACATCGCTGGCGCCACCGCTGGGAGCGCGACGACGTTGGCGGCGAGCGTCGCTAGCGGCAACGATCCGAACGTCGCGCACGCCACCGGAGCGGTGGCGACGGTCGCAGCGACGGTCATCGCCACGCCGCTGCGCAGACCGCGGCCGAGCGCAGCGACAATCCGCTGTGCCAGCGCCGATGGGCGCGCACGCCCTGCGCGCAGCTCGAGCGTTCGTTCTAGCGGGCGGCAAAGCAGGAGCAGGCCCGCTACGGCCGCGAACGACAGCTGCCAGCTCGCCGAGTGGATCTGGCGGGGGTCGAGCGCCAGCGTCACGCAGGCGGCGAGCGCGAGCGCGTGCAGTCCCGCGCGGGGTCGGGCCGCGGCTTGAGCAACGAGCGCGGCGATGCCCATCACGGCGGCGCGCTGAAGCGGGGAGCCCGCGCCGGCGACGGGAACGTAGACGACGATCGCTGCAGCCGCGAGCAGACGCCGCGGCCACGTGCGGGGAAAGATCAAGGCCGCCAGCGGCCAGACCAGAGCCACCAGCAAAGCGACGTTCTGCCCCGACACGGCGAGCAGGTGGCCGAGCCCGGTGGCGCGAAAATCGTCGCGGACGCGCGGGTCGATGCGCTCGTCGAGGCCGAGGATCAACCCGGCCGCAAGCTCGGCGCGGTCGCCCGGCAGCGCCCGCTGGAGCTCGCGGAGCGCGCGCAGCCGGGCGCGATCCAAGGTGCCCGCGATGCCGCCCCGGCGCCCGATCGCGACGAAGCGCGTCGCGTAGAGCACAGCTGCAGTCCCTACCGGCAGCTCGCCACCGCGGCCGCCCGTGCGGCGCACACGGCCTTGCACCTCGACGACGGCGCCGAAAGGAAGGTCGCGTGCGCTGTGCGTCGGCGTGCGCACGACGATCTCGCCGCCGCTGCCGACCCCCGCGACTATACGAGCGCGCACGCGCAGGCCGGGGCCGCTCGGACGGGGCCGCTCAAGCAGAACGACCCGGCCCCGCCACGCGCCGACGCCGCCGCTCGCGCGGTAAACGTCCAGCTCGCGCACGGGCGCCTCGAGAGTGTCGAGGCGTACGACGCCCACCAGCGCGGCGAGCGTGCCGGCGGCCGCGACGAGCACAAGCCCCCCGACTCTCGCTGGACGCACGCATGCGGCGAGCATGGCGAGGCTCGCCACCAGCGTCGCTGCCACGGCCGCCTGCAACGCGAGACCGAGACCGCTGGCGGCTAACCCTGCCGCAGCCGCGACGAGCGCAAGCGTTCCGAACGGCACTGGGGCGCCGCCGGCCACCGTCGCGCTAGGAGCCTCGCGCGACACTGCGGCCGTGTCACGCGACGCCGAAGCTCGACCGCGACGAAGCTGCACCAACCGGGATTCAGGGCGCCAGTTGCCGGCGCAGCGTCCCGAGCCGCTTGTCGCCGATCCCCTCGACCTGCGCCAGGTCGTCGAGCGAGCGCAGGACGCCGCGGTCGCGGGCCGCGACGATGCGCCGGGCCAGGGTCGGACCGATCCCGTCCAGCTGCTCGAGCTGCTCAGCGGTGGCGCTGCTCAGGCTGAGCTTGCCCGCCGCACCCCCCGCCCCGCTCGCTGTGCCGCCCGCAGCACCCCCAGTGCCGACGGACGCACCGCCGTTCCCCGTTAGCCCCGCACTGCCGCCTGCCGCAACTGCCCCGCCTGCGGCACCACGGCGCGGGACGACCAGCTGCTGACCGTCCTCCAGGCGCGCGGCGAGATTGACCGCCGCGAGATCGGCGGAGCGCAGCGGCCCGCCCGCGAGCGAGAGCGCGCGCGCCGCGATCGAACCGGCGGCAAGCTTGTAGACGCCAGGGCGGCGGACGGCGCCTACGACGTGCACCCAGACGGTGCGTCCCTCGGGACGATCGCTCGCGACCCGGATCGGCGCCGGATCGCGCCCGCCTGGCTCACCATTCCTCGAGAGCACGTATACGGCGAGCGCGGCGAGCAGGAGAGCGCCGGCGATGGCGAACCACCGGCGCACGTCGAGCTCGCCCCGGTCGAGCGAACCAGCGTCGCAGGGGGCTGTGGCGAACGCACCCGAGGCGAACGGTCGCTCGCCGAAGGAGCCGGCGTCGAGCGGGTGTCTCTCGTACGTGGCGCGGTCGGGACCCACACGGCGACGCTACGCCGCGGCGCGTTACGGCGGCGTCGCGTCCGCAACGCGCTAACCACGAAAGCGAGAAACGGCGTCGCGCGAAACGGCCTCGCGCGAAACGGCGTTGCGCGAAGTCGGCCCTACGCGCAGTCGGCGGCCACGACCCGCAGCGTGCGCACACTGCGATCGGCGGGGCCGCGTACTGCCCCGCCGCGCTCGAGCGTGGCCCGGACGTAATCGAGCGCCGCGCGTTCGATCCGCTCGCCCGGCAACACGTTCGGGATTCCGGGTGGGTAGGCGGCGAGCGACTCGGCGGCGACGCGACCCACGGCCTGTTCGAAAGGCACGATCTCGCTAGGCGCGAAAAACGCCTCGCGCGGCGTCATCACGAGGTCGCTCCAGCGCGGCGGGGGCGTGAACCCTTGCCCGCCGCGGTCGCGATCCCGCCCGAGCTCGGCGACCGCCCGCGCCAGTGCCGCCACCAGGCGATCGGCGGAGTCCTCTGGTTCGCCCACTCCGAACGCGGCGACGACGATCGTGTCGGCGCACAACTCGAGGTGCACGTCGCAGAGCGAGCGCAACAGCGCCGAGATCGTGAACCCGCTCGCACCGGTGCCGCGCACGTCGATCATCAATCGCAGCGGATCGAGCGCTGCGACGCTCGCGCGACCGTCGAGCGAGCGCACGACGCTGAGACCCGGCAAGCGCTCGACGCCAGCGCGCGCCCGCTCGACGGTCGCGAGCGTGGCGGCGAGCGCGTCGCGCCCGCGCGTCGCGACGAAGCGCCGCGCAGCGTCGAGCGAGCCGACGAGCAGCGCGTTCGGGCTTGTCGACTCGACCGTCGTCACGCAGCGATCGACGACATCCTCGTCGAGTAGCGACTCGCGCCCCAAGTGCAACATCGCCGACTGGGTGAGGCTGCCGACGCTCTTGTGGGTGCTCGACACGACAAGATCGGCGCCGAGCTCGAGCGCCGAGGGCGGCAGCTGCTCGTGGAACCCGAGGTGCGCTCCCCAAGCCTCGTCGACGACGACCGGCACGCCTCGCGCATGGGCCCGGCGGCAGAGCTCGCCGACGTCCGCGACGGCGCCGTAGTAGGTCGGCGAGACCACCACGACGCCCGCGGCCCGCGGCGCCGCGTCAAGCGCGCGCTCGAGCGCCGCCGGAGTCACGCAGTGGGCGATGTGGAGCTCGTCGTCGATCTCGGGCTCGACGAAGATCGGTCGCAAGCCGGAGAGGATGAGAGCGTCGATCGTGCTCGAGTGGGCGTTGCGCTGAACGATCACCTCGCGACCGCGATGCGCCAGTGCAAGTAGCGCAGCGTGGTTGCCCTGCGAGGCGCCGTTGATCAGAAACCAGGTGCGCTTCGCCCCCCACACTTCAGCAGCCAAGCGTTGGGCGCGATCGAGAGCGCTTGGCCGCTCGCCAGCGTCGATCCCAGGAATGCCCGGCGGAATGTCGAGCTCGAAGGCCTTACGACCGAACACCCCGACGGCCTCAGGATCGGTGCCGTAGCCCCCCTTGTGTCCAGGCACGTTGAGACGCCCCGGGTTGCGCGCCGCATACGCCCTGAGCGCCTCGAGATAGGGCGCGCGCTCTTGCGCCGACGGTGCCGCAGACGCAGTGTCGCCGCTAGCGGTGTCGGTACTTACGACCGGCCTTGGCACAAACGGCGAGTGTACGTAAGCGCGCCCTCGACGGCTTCAGCCACGGACTTGGCGACGGTAAC
>BEIR01000009.1 GCA_002898855.1 bacterium HR41 | reverse complement strand
GCCCTGCTGCGCGGCGAAAACGATTTCACCGCCGACGTCGTGCGGGTCGACGGACGCCCGTGCGGGAAGGTCGGGCGCCGCTACAAACCGAACCCGCGCCTCGAGCGCGTCGCGTAGCCCGGATCGGCCGTTCCGTGGCACCACGGTCCGCCGAGCCGTGCGCCGCGCACCTTCCGGTGGCGCCAAGGGGTGGGAGTCGCCATCCTTGAGGGCATGAACCGCGCAGAGGGGGCGGCGGGGGGTCGTAGGTCGCGCACAGTGTCGAGCGGTCGCGACCGCGGCTGCCCGAGGCCGTGCGCGCCGCGAGCTTCCAGCGCTACGCGGGGCCAGGTCGGCGGGGCGGCATTCGCGCTCACCGCTGGCGCGGGCGGGCCGCTCGTCGTGCCGGCGGCGATCGACTGGGGCCGTGTTCAGGACCTCGCCGTCACATGGCTTCCGATCGTGTTCATGGGGCTGATCGCGGTCGTGCTCGTGATGACGCTGCGCTACATGCCGCGCACCAAGCCCCAAACCCTCAAGCCCGAGTCGGCGGGGTCGGTGCGTTGGGACGACGTGGCCGGCGTCGACGAGGCCAAGGAGGAGCTGCGCGAGGTCGTCGAGTTCCTGCGCGACCCGCGCCGCTTCCGCAAGCTCGGTGCGCGCGTACCCAAGGGCATCCTCTTGCACGGACCGCCGGGAACGGGCAAGACGTTGCTCGCCAAAGCGGTCGCCAACGAGGCGCGAGCGGCCTTTTTCGCCCAGTCGGCCTCGTCGTTCGTCGAGATGTTCGCCGGGCTCGGCGCCGCGCGCATCCGGCGCTTGTTCCGCGCCGCGCGCAAGGCGGCGCCGGCGATCGTCTTCATCGACGAGCTCGACGCCGTCGGCGCCACCCGCGGGCGCGACATCTCGGGCGAGAAGGACCAGACGCTCAACCAGCTACTCGTCGAGCTCGACGGCTTCTCCGAGCACGAGGACGTCGTCGTGATCGCGGCCTCGAACCTGATCGAAAAGCTCGACCCGGCGCTGTTGCGGCCAGGGCGCTTCGACCGCCGCATCTTCGTCGCTCCCCCCGACCTGCGCGGGCGCAAAGAGATCCTCCGCGTCCACGCGCGCGACAAGCCGCTCGCGGCGGACGTCGATCTCGACCTCGTCGCGCGCCAGACCAGCGGTCTCACCGGCGCCGACCTCGCGAACATCTGCAACGAGGCGGCGATCTCGGCGGCGCGCGACGGACGAACCGTCATCACGCGCCGCGACTTCGACCGCGCGATCGAGCGGGTTATCGCCGGGGCCGAGTCGCGGCGCGCGCTCACCGAGCACGAGAAGCGCGTCGTCGCCTACCACGAGGCCGGCCACGCGCTGTGCTCCGAGCTTCTGCCGCGCGTCGAGAAGGTGCATCGGATCTCGATCGTGCCGCGCGGCCGCGCGCTCGGCTACACGCTCAACCTGCCCGAGGAAGACCGCTACCTGAAAACGCGCGAGGAGCTGATCGACTACATGGTCGTGCTCCTCGGTGGGCGCGCTGCCGAGCAGGAGGTGTTCGGCGAGGTCACCACCGGCGCCGCCGACGACCTGCGCAAGGTCCACGAGATCAGCCGGGCGATGATCGCCGAATACGGGATGGGCAGCGAGCTGCGCGCCAAACAAGTGCCGACCGACGACTACTCGCTCTCCGACGCCACGCGACGGCTCGTCGACGAAGAGCAGCTCGAGTTGGCGGCGCTCGCCGAGCGGCGAGCACGAGCACTGGTGAGCGAACACCGCGACCGCCTCGACGCGCTCGCGCAAGCGCTGCTCGAGCGCGAGACGTTGGAACGGCGCGAGATCGAGCGTCTCGTCGGCGGTGGACGACGCCAGCACCACGGCCGAGCGAGCGAGCACGACACGCCGCGCTCGCCCGCTGCTGGCGCGCCTGCGCTGCAGCACGCGACTGCGACTACCGAGCCGTCTGGTTAGACTGCCGGCGCGTGTTCGGGCGCATCGACCACATCGGCGTCGCCGTCGAGGATCTCGACGCCGCCATCGCCCTTTACGAGCAGACGTTCGGCATGCCGCTCGCCCACCGCGAGGTGGTGGAGTCGTTCGGGGTCGAAGCGGTTCTGCTCGACGTCGGCGAAAGCCACGTCGAGCTGCTCAAGCCCGTAAGCGCCGACAGCGCTATCGCCCGCTTCCTGGAGCGCAACGGGCCCGGACTGCACCACGTCGCCTACGCTACCGACGACATCGAGGCCGCCCTCGAGCGCTGCCGTTCCGCCGGGTTGCGGCTGATCGACGAGCAGCCGCGGCGCGGCATTCGCAACAGCCGCGTCGCCTTCGTCCACCCGAAATCCGTCGGCGGGGTGCTCACCGAGCTCGTCCAGCCGGCCGAGCACTGAGCTGCAACTGTGGCGCTGCGCACCGTAGACGTCGGTTTTCAGGGAGGCCAGGTTCTGACGCTGCGCCTCGACGAGAACGAGCACCGGGCGCTCGTCGAGGCGCTGCGCGCCGCCGGCGACGGTCGCTCGGTCCACACCGTGCGCGCCCAGGAGGCAGAGGTGGTGCTCGACCTGGCACGTGTCGCCTACGTCCGCTGCGAGCTTGCCGAGCAGCGCGTCGGCTTCTAGCAGCGCCGTAGCGCGCTCGCGGCACAAGCTGCTGTCGCGGCTCGACCGCATCGAGGCCCCGGCTGTGGCCGCGCTCGTCGCCGCGACCAGAGACACCGCGCTCGTACCGGTCGCGCGGCTCGCGAGCCGCTTCGGCGAATACGGCACCGGCTGGATCGCCGTCGCGCTCGCCGCATCGGTGCGTGCCCGCGGGCGCGACTCGGCGCGTGCCCGCGACTGGCTTGCGCCCGCGCTTGGTGTGGCGGGTGCGTTCACGGCGGTGCAGGTCGTGAAGCGTCTTTTGCCGCGCTCGCGTCCCGACGTGCCACGCGAGGTGCGGCTCTACTCGAACCGCTCCTTCCCGTCCGCCCACGCCGCCTGCGCTGCCGCCTTCGCAAGCTCGGCACCGCTGTCGCGAAGGGCCCGCGTCCTTGCGTGGGCGGCCGCCGGGTGGGTGGCGGCGTCGCGGATCGTGCTCGGCGCGCACTATCCGAGCGACGTAGCGGCGGGGGCAGCGCTCGGTGCGCTCGTGGGACGAACCGCCGCTCGCGGCGGCGCGGGTGCCGAACGGCGCGCGACCGGAGGGCAGCGACCTTGAAGCGGATCGGCATCGTCGGTCTCCCCAACGCCGGGAAGAGCTCGCTGTTTCGAGCGATCTCGCGCCAGGCCGCCGAGGTCGCGCCCTACCCGTTCACGACTGTCGACCCGAACATCGCCGTCGTTCCCGTGCCGGACGAGCGTCTCGACGCGGTCGCGCGCACGATCGGCGCCGATCCCGTCACCTACGAGACCGTCGAGCTGCGCGACATCGCCGGACTGGTGCGCGGCGCGCACCGCGGCGAGGGGCTCGGCAACCGTTTCCTCGCCCAGATCCGTGAGGTCGACGTCGTCGTGATCGTCGTGCGTGCGTTCGCCGCGCCGGACGTGCCCCACCCCGACGGCCACGTCGACCCTGTCGCCGACGCCGAGCTGCTCGAAGCCGAGCTCTTGCAGGCCGATCTCGAGCGCGCCGGCGAGCGGCTCGACCGGGCGCGGCGCCGCGCCCGGTCGCTCGAACGTGCCGCTGTCGCCGAGGCCGAGTGGCTCGAGCAGGTGCACGAGCGCCTCGCCCGCGGCGAACCCGTGCGCGGCCTCGAGCCGCCCGAGGACGCACCCGACGCTGCGCGCGAACTCCAAGCCCTGACCGCGAAACCCTTCCTCTACGTCGCGAACGTCGACGAGGGCGCGCCGCTCGAACCGCCGCCGGAGCTCGTCGCGCACGCCACCGCGCGCGGTGCGCGCGCGGTGGCGGTGAGCGCGCGCATCGAAGCCGAGCTTGCAGACCTCGAACCGAGCGAGGCCGAGGCGCTGCGCTCGGAGCTCGAGCTCGGCGCTTCCGCGCTCGAGCGTGTCGTCGGCGGCGCCTTCGCGTTGCTCGATCTCGTCACGTTTTTCACCGCTCACGAGGGTGGCGAGGCGCGTGCCCACGCCGTGCCGCGGGGCACGACAGCGCGGCGTGCTGCTGGCGAGGTGCACAGCGACATGAAGCGCGGCTTCGTCGCCGCCGAGGTCGTCGCCTGGGACGAGCTTGTCGCGGCAGGGTCGCTCGCTGCCGCGCGCGAACGCGCGCTAGTGCGAACCGAAGGTCGCGACTACTCGGTTCGCGACGGCGACGTGATTCGCTTCCGCTTCACACCACCGCGCTGACCACTCTGACCACCGGCGTGGCGCGAGGCGCCGGCGCATCAGCGAACGGTCAGCGGCAGCGACGCCAGCGAGCCGACGCGCGCCCGCCACACACCGGGCGCGGCGACCGCCACCCTGAAGGCGCCGCTGCGCGTCATCGCAGCGGTGGCGGCACGGACGAACCGTCCGCGTTTGTCGCGCTTTTCGAGCACCACCGTGCGCCCCGCGCGCGGTGCGAACGTCCCGGTCAAAAGCCAGCGCCCGCCGCTTGTGCTGCTGGCGCGCGCCGACACGCGCGCGGCGCGCAGGTCGGCGCGCACGACCGTGAACCACGTCGAGCGCAAGCGCAGTCGCGCCCGCAAGACGGCGCCGGTCGTCGCCACCTTGCCGCCGCTTCCCTCCACGCGCGCGCGCAACACCCGCGGCGACGAACCCCGCTTGGTCACGACGATCGCTCGCAAGCGGCCGCGCACGAGCGAACCGAGCAGGCGTTCGAGGCGCGCACGGGTGAAACGCAGCGTCCAGCGGTGGTAGGGCGAGATCCGGTCGGCCGGGTCGTCGACGGCGCGCAGATAGGGGAGAGGTGCGACGAACACGTTCTCGACGTTTTCGGTGCGGCCGCCCGAACTCGAGTGGAAGAAGGTGCGCGCGATCTCGCCGTCGTAGGTGACGACCTCGCCGCTAGTGGCGGCGATCGCCGCGTCGGTCGCCGGGTCTTCGGCGGTAACTCCCCGGTAGACCTGAGAGCGTGTATCGGGGTAGAGCTCGAACCAGCCGCGCGCGAGCGTCGACAGCGCGTAGCTTCGCGCCGCTACGGCTTGGGCTTTGAGAGCTTCGGGATGCCAGCTGGGCGGCACCTCGTCGGGCACGACACCACGCAAGTAGTCCTCGACCGCCACGATGTTCACCACCGCCAGTCGCCCCGACACCACACGCAGCTCGAGCGCACCACGCCAGCGACCGTCGGCGACGCCCGCCAGCGTCGGCGCGACAAGACGCAGCAGCCGACCACTGCGCGGTCGCAGGCGCACGGGCGAGCGGGCACGCACAAGAACACGCCGACCTGCTCGCACGACGACGCGGCTGCGCTCGGCGCTGGCGCGCAACTGGCGGCCCGGGTCAACATTCTTGCTCTCGATCCGCGCCACGCCCGCCACCGCGAACGTGCGCAGGCCGCTCGCCAGCAGTACGCGCAGCGTGCGAGCGGGTCGCGTCTCGACGGCGGTGCCGGTGTAGTAGTGGGCGAGAATCTCGCGGTAGTCGCTACCCGCGAGCGCCATCCCCTGGGCTCCCCACTGGCTCATGCCGAGCCCGTGACCGAAACCGGCGCCGCGCACGACGAAGTCGCTGACGGCAGCGCCGTACGCCGGTGCCGTGACGGCGAGGGCTAAGAGCGTCGCGAGCACGGTTACCGCCGTGCGCATCTGCATACCGAAACGCGGCAAGGCGGCGAGAGTAGCGCGCTCTCGTAACCTTCGTGCCGTCCGGCCACACAGCTGCGAAAGGGGGCCGAAAGTGGCTGTAGCTGCATCGGAGCGGCAGGTCGTCGAGGCGGTGCCGAAGCGGCTCTTTGTCGCCGGCGAGTGGCGCGAGGCTAGCGGCGGTGGCGAGTTCGCGGTCGAGGACCCCGCCACGGGCGAGGTGCTCTGCCGCGTCGCCGACGCCACCGCGGAGGACGCGCTCGCCGCGCTCGCTGCGGCCGACCGGGCGCAGCGCGGTTGGGCGGACACGCCGCCCAACGAGCGCGCCGAGCTGCTCTGGCGCGCCTTCGAAGAGTTGCGCCGGCGCGCCGACGAGCTCGCGCTGTTGATGACACTCGAGATGGGCAAGGCGCTCGCCGAGTCGCGCGCCGAGGTTCTCTATGCGGCCGAGTTCTTCCGCTGGTTTTCCGGCGAAGCGCTGCGTCTCGATGGTTACGTCAAGCGCTCCGGTGACGGTCGCAGCCGCCTCATCGTTACGCGCGAGCCGGTCGGGCCGTGCCTTCTCATCACCCCCTGGAACTTCCCGCTTGCGATGGGCACGCGCAAGATCGGTCCGGCGCTGGCGGCGGGCTGCACGATGGTCTGGAAGCCCGCCCAGCTGACGCCGCTCTCGGCGCTAGCGCTCGCCGGTGTGCTCGCCGAATGTGGCCTGCCCCGCGGCGTCCTCAACGTGGTTCCGGCTAGCGACGCGCGCGCCGTCACCGAACCGCTGCTGCGCGACCCGCGCCTGCGCAAGGTGTCGTTCACAGGCTCGACCGCAGTCGGGCGCAGGCTGATGGCAGCGGCCGGCGAGCGCGTGCTGAGGGTGTCGATGGAGCTCGGCGGCAACGCACCCTTCCTGGTCTTCGACGACGCCGATCTCGACGCCGCCCTCGCCGGCGCGGTCACCGCCAAGATGCGCAACGTCGGCGAGGCGTGCACCGCCGCCAACCGCTTCCTCGTTGCCGAGGCGATCGCCGACGAGTTCGCTCGTGGCTTGGCAGCCCGCTTTAGCGAGCTGCGCATCGGGCGCGGCAGCGCCGAGGAAACGCAGGTCGGCCCGCTCGTCAGCGCCGAGCAGCGACAAAAGGTGGCGGAGCTCGTCGCCGACGCTGTCGACCGCGGCGCGCGTGTCTTGACGGGCGGAAACGTTCCCGCCGGTCCCGGCTACTTCTACGAGCCGACCGTCCTCTATCCCGTGCCCGACGGGGCGCGGCTGCTGCGCGAGGAGATCTTCGGCCCGGTCGCGCCGATCCGCACCTTCACGAGCGAAGAGGAGGCTGTAGCCGAGGCGAACGCCAGCGAGTATGGGCTCGTCGCCTACGTCTACACGCGCGACCTCGATCGCGCCCGCCGCGTCTGCGAGCGGCTCGAGTTCGGGATGGTCGGACTCAACCAGGGGATCGTCTCGAACGCCGGCGCGCCGTTCGGCGGTGTCAAGCAGTCGGGGATCGGCCGGGAAGGCGGCAACGAGGGGATCGACGAGTACCTCGAAACGAAGTACGTGGCGCTGGCGGCCGGGTGACCGGCAAACGGGCACCGCGGCGCTGCGACAGCCGCCGCAGGCCGCATGTCGCCGCCGGTCGCAGGCGACCTACTTGCGTCCGGCGGTGGACTCGCCGCGTGCCATCGCAGCGAGGTCGAGCGCGCGGTCGAGAACGTCCGCCTCGACCCCCTTCTCGAGCGCTACCTCGCGGATCGTGCGGCGCGAGGCGACCGCCTCCTTGACGATCTCGGTGGCGCGGTCGTAGCCGATGTAGGGGTTGAGTGCGGTGGCGATCGCGGGCGTCGATTCCGCGTAGCGGCGGAGCGCCTCGACGTTGGCGACGATCCCGTCGACGCACTTCTCGGCGAGCAGGCGCGCGCCCGAGGCGAGGATCTTGATCGAGTGCAGCAGGTTGCGAGCGATCAGCGGTACCCGCACGTTCAGCTCGAAGTTGCCCTGGCTGCCGGCCATCGCGATCGCCGCGTCGTTGCCGACCACCTGGTTGCCGATCTGCAACACCACCTCGGGAATCACCGGGTTGACCTTGCCGGGCATGATCGACGAGCCCTTTTGCAGCTCGGGCAACTGCAGCTCGGCGAGGCCGCAGCGCGGCCCCGAGCCCATCAGCACGAGATCGTTGGCGATTTTGGTGAGCGAGATCGCGAGCACCCGTAGCGCGCCCGACAGCTCGACGAGCGCGTCACGGTTGCCCTGCGCTTCGAAACGGTCTTCGGGCTCGCGCGGCTCGAGCCCCGTCTGCTCCTGGATCTTTCGGTGCACGCGGCGCGCGAACTCGGGGTGGGTGTTCAGGCCGGTGCCGGTCGCGGTGCCGCCGAGCGGCACCTGCAGCACGCGCGGCAGGGTGTCCTCGATGCGCTGGCGACCGAGCCGGATCTGCGTGGCGTAGCCGGCGAACTCCTGGCCCAGCGTCACAGGCACGGCGTCCATCATGTGGGTGCGCCCGGCCTTGACCACGTCGCGCCACTCTTCGGCCTTGGCTGCGAGCGAGCGCTCGAGGCGTTCAAGCGCCGGCATCAGGTCGTCGCGAACCTCGGCGGCCGCAGCGAGGTGAACGGCGGTCGGGAAGACGTCGTTCGACGACTGCCCCATGTTGACGTGGTCGTTGGGGTGGACGTCGTCGCCGGCGATGCGCGCGATCACCTCGTTGGCGTTCATGTTCGACGACGTTCCCGAGCCGGTCTGGAAGACGTCGACGGGGAACTGGTCGTCGTGCATCCCGGCGGCGACCTCGTCGGCGGCGCGCGCGATGCGCTCGGCACGGTCGGTGTCGAGCAGGCCGAGCTCGCCGTTCACACGCGCCGCGGCGGCCTTGATCCGCCCGAGCCAGCGAACCACGGCTACCGGGACGCGCTCGCCCGACACCGGAAAGTTCTCGATCGCTTTGCGCGTCTCCGCTCCCCACAGCTCGGTGCGTGCGGTCATCGGCCTCCTTCCGCTGCTGTCTGCTCGTGCTTTGCTGCCGCTGCCGCCCGCCGCTCGGCGACCCTCGGCGGACCGGACCCGCAGGCTACCGCGCCGGGCGTGCCGAGGGCGGTGCAAGAGCTCTGGCCGGCTCTGCAAGAACAGTTTCAGCGCTTGCCTTGCACGGCCGCAGCGTGGTGAAAATCACGACTGCTCCGACTGGCCGTACAGTCAGTGCGAGGAGCGGGCGGAGCCGACCCGCACCGCCCACCGGGTCTCCCCTGAACAGCAATGAGAGCCGACCGAGGCACGACCGCCGGGATCCGCACCAACGCCGCCGCGGACCTCCTCGGCGTGAGCCCGAACACGCTGCGCAGCTGGGAGCGCCGCTTCGGCTATCCACGCCCGCGCCGCACCCCCGGCGGCCACCGCCAGTACGATCTCGCCGAGCTCCAAGCTCTGCGCCGCGCGCTCGCCGAGACCGGCAACATCTCCTCGGCGATCGCGCTCGCCCGCCGCCGCGGCGACGGCCCCAGTAACGATCGCCGTCTGCTCGAGACGCTCGAGTTGTTCGACGAGGAGGGCGCCGACCGCGTCCTCGAAGAGAGCTTGGCGGTGCGCTCGGTGGAGCGCACGGTCGAAGAGGTCCTGCTGCCCGCCCTCGAGGCGCTGGCCAGGCGCGACCACCGCGAAGCCGAGCTCGAGGCCGCTTTGCGCTGGGCGACGGGCTGGGTGTTGTCAGTGCGGCGCGCGGTACCGCCGGCGACGCGCCCGCAGGGCGTGCTGCTGTTCGACGCCTCGGCACATCTCGACGTCGAAGCGCTGCACGTGCAAGCGCTCGAGCTCTTGGTCCGGCGCGCCGGTTTCAGGACGCTGCTTTTGCGTAGCGACATAGCGCCCGAGCGGATCCTGCGCGCGATCCGCGCACTCGACCCGATCGCCTTCGTGTTCTGCGGCGGCTGCGCCACCCTCGACCGTGTCGGCAGGCTCGTCCACGCCGTGCGCAAACTCGGCTCGACCGCACCGGTCGTCGAGTACCGCGAAGCGTTGCCGGTGCGGGGCGAGCGGTCGCTGCCGTCGCTCGGCAGCCGTCCGACCGAGACGGTCCAGGCGTTGCGCTCGCTCGCCGACGGGGTGCCTCTCGCCGCCCCGGTCGCGCGCGCTGGCCGCGATAGCGGCACGCGTCCCGTGGTGCGTGCCCGCCAGCGATCGTCGGCGGCGCGCGCCCAGGTCGCTGCTCACGCCGCGCCGCGCGGCCGCTGAGCTGCACGTCGGGCGCGCCGGCGACGCCCGTCCGCCATGCCGCCGGCGCCGTAGAATCGCGCTCCATGCGGCGCTTCGAGCCAGTCGAGCCGAGCATCGACCTGCCCCGGCTCGAGGAGCGTGTGCTCGCGCGCTGGCGCGAGCGCGACGTCTTCCGCGAGTCGCTGCGCCGGCGCGCTGGCGCGCCGCGGTTCGTCTTCTACGAAGGCCCGCCGACGGCGAACGGGCGCCCGGGCTCGCACCACGTTCTCTCGCGCGTCTTCAAGGACGTTTTCCCACGCTACAAGACGATGCGCGGCTTCCTCGTCGAGCGCAAGGCCGGGTGGGACTGCCACGGTCTGCCCGTCGAGCTCGAGATCGAGCGCGAGCTCGGGCTCAACTCGAAACACGAGATCGAGCGTTTCGGCATCGCCGAGTTCAACCGCCGCTGCCGTGAATCGGTCTTCAAGTACATCGAGGACTGGAACCGCCTGACCGAGCGGATCGGCTTCTGGATCGACCTCGACGACGCCTACGCGACCCTCACCAACGACTACATCGAGTCGGTGTGGTGGTCGCTGCGCCAGGTGTGGGAAAAGGGACTGCTCTACGAGGGTCACAAGGTCGTTCCCTACTGCCCGCGCTGCGGCACCGCCCTCTCGTCGCACGAGGTGGCGCTCGGTTACCGCGATGTCAGCGACCCAAGCGTGTACGTGCGTTTTCCGCTGCGCGACGAGCGCGGCGCGGCGCTCTTGGCGTGGACGACGACGCCCTGGACCTTGCTCTCGAACGCCGCGCTGGCGGTCAACCCGCAGGTCGAGTACGCGCGTGTGCGCTACCGCGGCGAGGAGCTGATCCTGGCGCGCGAGCTTGTTGAACGGGTGCTCGGCGAGGAAGCACGCGTCGTCGCCACGATGGCCGGGGCGGAGCTCGTCGGTCGGCGCTACGAGCCGCCGTTCGAGTACATCGCCGACTGGGGTCCGAAAGCCCACACCGTCCTCGCCGCCGACTTCGTCACGACCGACGAGGGAACGGGCGTGGTGCACACGGCGGTGGCGTTCGGCGAGGACGACTTCCGCCTTGGCCAAGAGCACGGTCTACCGGTCCACAACCCGGTGCGCGAGGACGGCACCTTCGACGAGCGTGTCGGTCCTTTCGCCGGCAAGTTCGTGAAAGACGCCGATCCCGAGATCGTCGCCGCGCTGCGCGAACGCGGGCGCCTACTGCGTGCCGAGGAGATCGTCCACTCCTACCCGCACTGCTGGCGCTGCGACACGCCGCTCCTCTACTACGCCAAGACGAGCTGGTACGTGCGCACCACCGCCGTGCGCGAGCGCATGCTCGCCGAGAACGAAAAGGTGCGCTGGTACCCCGAGCACATCAAGCACGGGCGGTTCGGCAACTGGCTCGCCAACAACATCGACTGGGCGCTCTCGCGCGAGCGTTACTGGGGCACGCCGCTACCGATCTGGCGCTGCCGCGAAGGGCACCTGCACTGCGTGGGATCGGTGGCGGAGCTGCGCGAGCTGGCGGGCGACGTGCCCGACGATCTCCACAAGCCCTACATCGACGAGGTCGTCTTTCGCTGCCGCGAGTGCTTGGGCGAGATGCGCCGCGTGCCCGAGGTGATCGACGCTTGGTGGGACTCGGGTGCGATGCCGTTCGCGCAGTGGCACTACCCGTTCGAGAACCGCGACCGCTTCGACGAGAACTTCCCCGCCGACTACATCAGCGAGGCGATCGACCAGACGCGCGGCTGGTTCTACTCGCTGCTCGCAGTGTCGACGCTGCTCTTCGACCGCAGCCCCTACCGCACGGTCGTGTGCCTGGGGCTGATCCTCGACGAGCAGGGTCAGAAGATGTCGAAGTCGCGCGGCAACGTCGTCGACCCGTGGGACGTGATCGAGCGCTTCGGCGCGGATGCCTTCCGCTGGTACTACTTCACGGCCAAGCAGCCTTGGGACGGCTACCGCTTCTCGCTCGAGACGGTCGGCGAGGCGACGCGCCCGTTCCTGCGCACGTTGTGGAGCACCTACCACTTCTTCGTTCTCTACGCGAACCTCACCGACTCGCCGTTGCCGCCGCTCGCCGAGGCCGAGCTGACGCCGCTCGACCGTTGGGCACTCTCGCGGCTGGCTGGGCTCTGCGCTCGCGTCGTCGAGCGCATGGACGACTACGACACGACCAGCGCCGGCCGGGCGATCGCCGAGTACGTCGACGAGCTGTCCAACTGGTACGTGCGGCTGTCGCGGCGGCGCTTCTGGGACGGCGACGGTGCCGCGCTGGCGACGCTGCACCACTGTCTCGTCGTGCTCTCCAAGTTGCTCGCGCCGTTCACGCCGTTCCTTGCCGACGCGATCTACAGCAACCTCGACGGCAGCGAACCGTCGGTGCACCTCTGTGCGTTCCCCGAACCCGGCGAGCGCGACGCCGAGCTCGAGTGGCAGATGCAGGTGGTGCGCGACGCTGTCGAGCTCGGACGGGCGGCGCGCGCCCAGGCGGGCGTGAAGCTGCGCCAGCCGTTGCGCGAGGCAGTGGTGGTTGCACCGGGTCGCGAGCGGGATGCGATCGCCGCCTTCGAGGAGTTGGTGCGCGAGGAGCTGAACGTGAAGGCGGTGCGCTACGTCGAGGCGGCGGAGGAGCTTGGGCGTGTCCAGTTGAAACCGAACTGGCGGCGGCTCGGGCCGCGTTTCGGCAAGCGCATGCCGAAGCTCGCGCAAGCGCTCGGCGCGATCGACGCAGCTGCTGCCGCACGTGAGCTACGCGCCGGTCACGCGATCGCCGTCGACGTCGAAGGCGAACGTGTCGAGCTCGCTGCCGACGACGTGCAGGTGGTGCTCGAACCGCTCGAGGGCTACCAGGTCGAGCGGGCGGGTACCCACGCTGTCGCGCTCGACCTCGAGATCGACGAGGCGCTACGTCGCGAAGGACTTGCCCGCGAGCTCGTGCACGCGATCCAGAACGCCCGCAAGGAGGCCGGCTTGCGGGTCGAGGACAGGATCCGACTGGCCCTCGCCGGCGACCCCCAGCTGCTCGAGGTGGCGCGTGCCTTCGAACAAGAGATCGCGCGCGAAACGCTCGCTCGCGAGGTCACCTACGGCACCGCCGACGGCGTCGTCACGCGCGTCGAAGGGCGCGAACTGCGAATCGCTGTCGAGCGCCTGTAGCGGCGCGCTGGGGCGCGAGGCGGCGACTACGCCCGCAGCGCCGGCTCGAGCTCCTGCGCGATGCGCTGCTTGGGCATTGCGCCGACGATCTGGTGTACCGGCTGACCGGCCTTGAAGAGGATCAGCGTCGGGATCGACATGACGCCGTAGCGCGCCGCGGTTTGCGGGTTTTCGTCGACGTTGAGCTTGACGATCTCGATGTCGTCGCGCTCGTTCGCCAACTCCTCGAGGTGCGGGGCGATCACCCGGCACGGACCGCACCAGGGTGCCCAGAAGTCGACAAGCACCGGCTTCGACGCCTCGAGCACATCGACCTGGAAGGTCGCGTCGGTTACGTCCTTGATCGATCCTGCCACGTCGTTGTCTCCTCTCGGACGCTGTCGACGGTCACGATACCGTCGCTACACGTGCGTGCGACACGCAGGCGGAGAGCCGGTACTCGCCAGGCTGCCTCGAGCGCGATCGCCACGCTCATCTTCGACTTGCCACGCTCGCGCTCGCGAAAGGTGATCGGCACCTCGCGCACGCGCATCCCGGAGCGCAGCGCCCGATAGGTGAGTTCGATCTGGAAGCCGTAGCCGTTCGTGTGCAGCGAACTCGGGGGTACCGCCTCGAGTACACGGCGGGCGATGCACTTGAAGCCACCGGTGAGGTCGCGCACGCCGACGCCGAGGACTGTCTGCGCGTACAGGCAGCCGACGCGGCTGACCGCCCGGCGCAGCGGCCCCCAGCGCTCGATCCGCCCGCCGGGGACGTAGCGCGACCCGAGCACGAGGTCGGCTTCGCCCGCTGCGACCGGCGCGACGAGGCGAGGCAGGTCCGCCGGGTCGTGCGAAAAGTCGGCGTCCATCTGCAACAAGAGGTCGGCGCCGCCAGCGAGAGCTTGCTCGAAGCCGGCTACATACGCCGGGCCGATGCCCTCTTTGCTGCGACGGTGGAGAACGCGGATGCGCGCGTCGTGTTCAGCGAGCTTGTCGGCGATCCGCCCTGTGCCGTCGGGGGACGCGTCGTCGACCACGAGCAGCGTGACATCGAGGCCGGTTTGCTTCAGCGCGGCGAGGGCGAGCGGCGCGATGCGGGGCAGATTGTCCGCCTCGTTGTAAGTGGGCAGGATCAGCCAGGCCGACGGCACGGACCCCTACAGTAGCCAGGCCAGCCGTTTCGGCCCCGCGACCTGCGTGCTCCGCAATGCCGACATAGCCGAGATGCTCGAGCGGCTCGCAGCGCTGTACGAGCTCGACGGCGCCGAGCCCTACCGCGTCAACGCCTACCGGCAGGCGGCGGAGTCGGTGCGCCACGCGACCGTGTCGGTAGCCGAGCTCGCACGCTCCGGTCGCGCCACCGAACTGCCTCGGGTCGGTCCGACGATCGCCGGCAAGATCCGTGACTTCGTCGAGTCGGGAACGGTCCCGGCGCTGGAGCGCCTTTTGGCGAAATACCCACCCGGTCTGCTCGAGGTGATGGAGGTTCCGGGGATCGGCGCGAAACGTGCGCGGCTCCTGTGGGAAACGCTCGGCGTCGGCTCGCTTGAAGATCTCGAGCGTGCCGTCGAGACCGGGCGCATCGCCGAGGCCGCCGGGTTCGGTGGGCGCACCGTCGAGCGTCTGCG
>BEIR01000008.1 GCA_002898855.1 bacterium HR41 | reverse complement strand
AGGTTAAAGCTCGGCCTCGAGCCGCAGGGTGGCGAGCGTGGCGCGGATGTGGCGGTGGACCTCGTCAGGCGACCTGGTGCCGTCGAAGCGGCGTAGCAAACCGCGCTGCTCGTACCAGGCGACGAGCGGCTCGGTCTCGCGGTGGTAGACCTCGAGGCGACGTCGGATCGTCTCGGGCTTGTCGTCGTCGCGTTGAATCAGGCGGGAACCGTCCTGGTCACACACGTCGGGGTTTTTCGGCGGGTCGAACTCGACGTGGTAGACGTGCTGGTTCTTTACGCAGATGCGGCGTCCCGACAGGCGCCGAACCACCTCGTCGTCGGGAACATCGATCACAAGCACAGCCGTCAGCTCGCGGTCTCGAGCAGCCAGCGCGTCGTCGAGCACCTCGGCCTGGCGAACCGTGCGTGGAAAGCCGTCGAGCAGGAAACCGTCGCGGGCGTCGGGGTCGTCGAGCCGCTCCATGATCAGGTCGCAAACGAGCTCGTCGGGCACGAGCTCACCGCGGTCCATATAGGCCTGCGCTTGGCGACCGAGATCGGTGCCGTCGCGCACAGCTGCCCGCAGGATGTCGCCGGTGGCGAAGTAAGGGATCTCGAAGTCCTCGCGCAGCCGTTCGGCTTGTGTGCCCTTGCCAGCGCCGGGAGGCCCCAGTAGGACGAGATTGAGTGGCTTCATTTCAGGAACCGTTCGTAGTTGCGCATCATCAGCTGTGCCTCGAGTTGCTTCATCGTGTCGAGAGCGACACCGACGACGATCAGAAGCGACGTGCCACCGAACGCGAAGTTTGTCGCTGTCTGGTTGGCGAGCAGGGTCGGCATCGCCGCGATCGCGGCGAGATAGATCGCGCCGGGCAGGGTGAGCCGCGCGAGGATGCGATCGAGGTACTCGGCCGTCGGCCGTCCGGGACGAACGCCGGGGATGAAGCCGCCGTACTTCTTGAGGTTGTCGGCCTGTTCGACCGGATTGAAGGTGACCGCGGTGTAGAAGTAGGTGAAGAGGATGATGAGTAGCGACTCCCCGATCAGGTAGGGAGCTCCGCGATAGTCGAAGAAGGCGGAGAGGTCGCGCGCCCACGCCGCGTTCGATATCTGCCCGATAGTCGGCGGAAACGCCATCACCGAAGCGGCGAATATGACGGGGATCACGCCTGCCATGTTGACCCGCAGCGGCAGGTATGTGGATCCGCCGGACTGCATGCGCTCGCCGAGCGTGCGCCGGGCGTACTGAACGGGTATGCGCCGCTGCCCCTCCTGGACGAAAACGACAGCTGCGGTCACGGCGAGCACCAAGAACGGTGCGATCACTTGGAAGACACGGTCGGGACTCGTCCACCACGACTGCACACCCTGGGGCAGGCCGGCGATGATGCTGGCGAAGATCATCAGCGAAATGCCGTTGCCGATCCCGCGCTGCGTGATCAGCTCGCCGAGCCACATCACGAGCACGCAGCCGCACGTCAGCGTCGCGACGATCACGATCACGCGACCGAGCGTGAACCCCTCGATGATGTCAGCGCTTTGCGTGCGGTAGATGAAGATGAAGCCGACGGACTGCAGGAACGCGAGCCCGACGGTCAGATAGCGGGTGTACTGCGTGATCCGCTCCTGGCCGACCTCGCCCTCCTTGCGCAACTTCTCGAGCGAAGGCACCACCACGGTCAAGAGCTGGAGCACGATCGACGCGGTGATGTAGGGCATGATGCCGAGCGCGAAGATCGAGAACCGCGACAGCCCGCCACCGGTCAAGAGGTTCGCGAGCCCGAGCGCGCCAGCAGCTTGGAAGCGCCCTTGTATCTGTTCGAGTACGTCGGTGTTAATGCCGGGCGTCGGGATCTGCGAGCCGAGCCGGTAGAGGGCCAGCATCGCCGCGGTGAAGAGCAGCTTTTTGCGGATCTCGGGGACCCGCAGCGCTGCTGACACCATCCCGAGCATTGGCGTCAGCGTTCGATCAGCTCGATAGTGCCCTGGGCGGCCTCGATCTTCTTGCGCGCCGAAGCCGACACGGCGTGGACGCGAACCGTGAGCGGCTTGGAGAGCTCGCCTACCCCCAGCACCTTGACGGGCACTCCCTTGCGCTTGGCGAGCCCACGAGCGCGGAGCGTCGACGGCGTCACCTCCTCGCCCGCTTCGAAGCGCTGCTCGAGGTCACGGACGTTGACGGCCTGCGTGACGGTGCGACCGAACGCTTCGAAGGGCATGGACTTCTTCATATGCGGGCCGCGCAGCTTGCGCAGACGCATGTGCAAGGGGTTCTGGCCACCCTCGTACCACGCGCGCCGCTTGTTGCCCGAGCGGGCGCCGGCGCCCTTGGTGCCGCGCCCGGCGGTCTTGCCGGTTCCCGATCCCTCGCCGCGCCCGACGCGCTTGCGTGCGCGCCGAGATCCGGGGGCGGGAGTGAGGTTGTGAAGCCCGGGTTCGCTCACCGCGCCGCTGGCACCTCCTCTATCTCGACCAGATGACGCACGGTCCGCAGCTGACCGCGAACGATGGCGGTGTCAGGCCGTTCGGCCGTACGACCGATACGTCCAAGGCCCAGCGCTCGCAGCGTAGCGAGCTGACGACGGTCGGCGCCGTTCGCAGACCGAACCTGGCGGATGACGAGCTTCGCAGCGCTCACGACTCCACCTCCGATCCAGCGGCTTGGCCGACCGGCTCGAGACCGAGAACCTGGCGCACAGTGAGACCGCGCAGCTGCGCAACCTCCGCGGGATCGCGTAGCTTGCGCAGCGCGTCGACAGTCGCTTTGACGACGTTGATCGGGTTCTGGCTGCCGAACGACTTGGAGAGCACGTCGTGCACGCCGGCGAGCTCGAGCACCGCCCGCACCCCGCCGCCGGCGATAACGCCGGTACCGGGCGCAGCGGGCTTGAGCAGCACTCGCGAAGCGCCGTGCTCGCCGATGACGTCGTGCGTGATCGTGCTGCCGTGCATCGGCACACGGAACATCGCTCGGCGCGCCTTCTCGACAGCCTTCTGGATCGCTAGCGGCACCTCTTTCGCCTTGCCGTAGCCGACCCCTACGTGGCCCGCCTCGTCACCGACCACCACGAGCGCGGTGAAGGAGAAGCGGCGGCCGCCCTTGACGACCTTTGCCACGCGGTTGATTTCGACGACGCGCTCCTGCAGCTCCGTCGTGCTCGCCGGGCGCGTTTTGTCCCTGGTTGCCATCGCGTCCTGACCCTAGTCGATGGTTTCGGTCGCTGACCTCTCGCTTGCCTTCGCGCTCGCCTGCTCGTCGCTAGAAGCGCAGCCCGCCCTCGCGCGCACCCTCGGCAAGAGCGCGCACCCGGCCGTGGTAGCGGTAGCCGTTGCGGTCGAAGACGCACGCCTCGATCCCCTTGGCACGGGCGCGTTCCGCCAGCAAGCGCCCGGCGGTTCGCGCCTGCTCCATGCGCGGGAGGTCGCGCAGTTCGGGCTCGGTCCATACGACGTGAGCGAGCGTGTGACCGGCGTCGTCGTCGATTAGCTGCGCCTGGATGCCGCGATTCGACCGGAACACCGACAGCCGTGGCCGGTCTGCGGTGCCATGGATCCGTGCGCGCACACGGCGCCGGCGGCGCGCCCGCCGGATGCGCTTCATCCGCCTTTCCTTGGACTCGATCACGTCCGCTTGCCCACCTTCCTTGCGACGTACTCGCCCTGGTAGCGGATGCCCTTGCCCTTGTACGGCTCGGGCGGTCGGACCTTACGAATCCGCGCCGCGATCTCGCCAACGAGCTGCTTGGAGATCCCCTTGACGACGATCTGGGTCGGTTGCGGCACCTCGAACTCGATCCCTTCCGGCGGTTCGATCTCTACCGGGTGCGAGTAGCCCACCTGGAGCACCAGCTTTCTACCCTGCAACTGGGCCCGATAACCGACGCCCTGGATCTCGAGCCGCTTTTCGAAGCCTTTGGTGACGCCCTCGACCATGTTCGCGACGAGCGTCCGGGTGAGGCCGTGCAAAGCCTTGTGCTCGCGCCGGTCGGTGGGGCGTCGCACGACCAGCGAACCGTTCTCTTCGGCCACCTCGATATCGCGGGCGACCCGCTCGCTGAGCTCGCCCTTCGGCCCCTTGACCCGGACTAGTTCGGCCTCGATCTGCACCGCGACGCCGTCCGGCAGCGGTATGGGCTGTTTTCCGATGCGGCTCACCTGTCGCTCCTCACCAAACCTTGGCGACCAGCTCGCCTCCGACGCGCAGGCGGCGTGCGTCGTGATCCGACAACAAGCCGCGCGACGTCGAGACGATCGCGATCCCGGTGCCACCTTGCACCTTGGGGATGCGCTCGACCGCAACGTACTGGCGGCGGCCGGGTTTCGAGACGCGCTCAAGACCGCTGATGGCCGAGCGGCGGTCGGCTGTCCAGCGCAGCTTGATGCGCAGCGTCTGCCCGACCCGCGCCGGTTCGACGGCGTAGTCGTCGATGTAGCCCTGCTCTTTGAGGATCCGCGCGAGCTCCGCCTTGAACTTCGACGAAGGCATGGCGACCTCGCCGTGACCGGCGTTGATCGCGTTCCGAATCCTCGTGAGGAAGTCGGCGACGGGGTCGGTGAGCGTCATCGTGCTGTTACCAGCTCGCCTTTGTGAGACCCGGGATCATGCCTTGGTGCGCCAGTTGCCGCAGGCAGATCCGGCAGAGGCCGAACTTGCGCAGGTACGCCCGCGGCCGACCGCACCGCCGGCAGCGGTGGTAGTGGCGCGTCGAGTACTTCTGGGGACGTTGCTGCTTGACCCACTGGGATTTCTTGGGCATCGCTAGTGCACCTCGTTGCGTCAGGAAGACTGGTTCTGGTTCTCGGCGGCGGAAGCAGCAGTTTGCCGGAACGGCATGCCGAGCTCGGCGAGCAGGGCGTACGCTTCCTCGTCGGTCGCCGCGGTGGTCACGATCGTCACGTCGAGACCGCGAACCTGGTCGATCGAGTCGTAATCGACCTCGGGGAAGATGATCTGCTCGCGGATGCCGAACGAATAGTTGCCGCGACCGTCGAACGAGCGCGGATCGAGACCACGGAAGTCGCGGATACGGGGAATCGCGATTGTGGTCAACCGGTCGAAGAACTCCCACATCCGCGCTCGCCGGAGCGTGACCGTGACGCCCACAGGCATCCCCGCGCGCAGCTTGAACCCGGCGATGGAGCGCTTCGCACGCCTCACCGCTGGGCGCTGGCCAGCGATCTGCGCAAGCTGGGCTATCGCCGATTCGAGAACGTTGGCGTCCTGCTTGGCTTCGCCCACACCCATGTTGAGGACGATCTTCTCGAGCTTCGGCACCTGCATTGGGTTGCGGTAGCCGAAACGCTCCTGCAGACGCGGACGCACCTCGCGCTCGTAGCGCTCGCGCAGTCGGGGCTTGACAGCGACGCCGGCTTCCATCAGTCGATCTCCGCTCCGCTGCGCTTGGCGATACGCACACGGCGTCCGTCGCGCCGCGCGACGCCGACCCGTGTCGGCTGGCCGCTGTTGGGATCGATGAGCATCACGTTCGAGATGTGGACGGGCCCCCCGCGTTCGAGCACCCCACCCACCTCTTGCTGGCGCTGGACGTCGCGCAGCGTGCGCGGCTTGAGGTGCTTCTTCTGGATGTTCACGCCCTCCACCCAGACCCGCTGCGTTTTCGGGTCGACGCGCAAAACACGCCCCGTCTTGCCGCGATCGCGACCGGAGATGACGCGCACCATGTCGTCCTTGCGGATGCGCAGGCGAGCCATCTCCTCAGAGCACCTCCGGAGCGAGCGAGATGATCTTCATAAAGTTGCGATCGCGCAGCTCGCGGGCTACCGGACCGAAAATGCGCGTGCCTCGCGGGTTGTTCTGGTTGTCGATGAGAACGGCAGCGTTCTCGTCGAAGGCGATGTAGGTGCCGTCCTCGCGGCCGTACTCCTTGCGAGTGCGGACGACTACGGCCTTGACGACGTCGCCCTTCTTGACCGAGCCGTGCGGCGTGGCCTGCTTGACCGTCGCCACGATGACGTCGCCGACGCGCGCGTAGCGCCGATGGCTTCCGCCAAGAACGCGGATGCAGAGGATCTCGCGCGCTCCGGTGTTATCGGCGACCTTGAGTCTGGACTCCTGCTGGATCATCTTGCTCGCTCGAGGATCTCAACGAGTCGCCAGCGCTTGAGGCGGCTGAGCGGCCTCGATTCAACGATTCGCACGACGTCGCCTTCCCGCGCCTCGTTGCGCTCGTCGTGCGCGTGGAACTTCTTCGAAGTGCGGACGATCTTGCCGTAGACCGGGTGGGGCTGCTGCCTTTCGACCCGAACGACGATCGTCTTATCGGCGCGGGCCGAGGTTACCACCCCCTCGCGTACCTTGCGTCTGCCACGCGGGCGCCCTTGGGAGCCCGCGCTGGCCGGCGCAGCTCCCGCGCCAGTCGCGGCCTGCTTGCGCCGCGTGCGCTCGCGAAGCCGCCAGCGCCGCCTGGCAGCCTTCTTGCGTCGCCGCGCCTCGGTCTTCTCGGCCGCTCGTTGGGCGGCGCGCTCGCGCTTCGAAATCGTGGCGTCGTCGCCTGCGCTCACAACAACCTCCGACTAGTTCCTTTGCGCGCGTTCACGGCGCAGCGCCGCGAGCTCGCGCTCGACGTCGATACCGCGCTCGCGTGCCACCGTCAGTCCGCGCGCGATGTCCTTCTTGACCTGCTTGATCCGCGCGGTGTTCTCGAGCTGACCGACCGCGTGCTGGAAACGCAGGTTGAACAGCTCCTGACGCGCCGAATCGATGAATTCGACGAGCGCCCGATCGTCGAGCTGCCTGACCTCGGCAGGTTTCAATGCTCGGCCCCCTCCCGCACAACGAACTTCGTTTTGATCGGGAGCTTGTGTCCGGCGAGGCGCATGGCTTCGCGCGCCAACGGCTCGGGCACACCGGCGAGCTCGAACATCACACGCCCAGGCTTGACGACGGCGACCCAACCTTCCGGCGATCCCTTGCCCGAACCCATCCGCGTCTCGGCGGGCTTCTTCGTGTAGGGCTTGTCGGGGAAGATGTTGATCCACACCTTTCCACCGCGCTTGATCTTGCGGGTGATCGCAACGCGCGCGGCCTCGATCTGACGGTTCGTGATCCACGCCGGTTCGAGCGCCTTCAAGCCGTACTCGCCGAATTGGACGCGTGTTCCGCCCTTCGACACTCCGCGCATACGGCCGCGGTGATGTTTACGGTGTTTGACCTTGCGTGGCTGGAGCATCGTTCAAGCCTCCTGCCCGACTGGGCGGCGTTCGTCGCTGCGACGCCCACCGTTGCGGCCACGCCCCGGGCCGACGGCACGCGGCGCCTCCACTTCCGTGAGGTCCTGTGCGAAACCTTGGGGCATGATCTCGCCCTTGTTGATCCACACCTTCACGCCGATGCGGCCGAAGGTGGTGTGCGCCTCGTGGAAGCCGTAGTCGATGTCAGCCCGCAGGGTGTGCAGCGGCACGCGGCCGTCGGAGTACCACTCGGTTCGCGCCATCTCGGCACCGCCGAGGCGACCGGACACCTGGATCCGCACCCCCTTGGCGCCCGAGCGCATCGCCGAGGTGAGCGCACGCTTCATCGCACGCCGGAAGGCGACACGGTTCTCGAGCTGTTCTGCGATCGATTGGGCGACGAGCTTGGCGTCGAGCTCGGGCCGCTTGATCTCGAGGATGTTGACCTTGACGGCCTTCTTGGTGAGGTCGTGAAGCTCCTTGCGCAACGCCTCGACTTCGCTTCCGGACTTGCCGATGACGATCCCGGGCCGCGCGGTGTGGATGTTGACCTCGACCTCGTTCTTGTTCTTCTTGATGATGATGTCGCTGAGACCAGCGTGCGCGAGCTTGCCGACGATGTGCTGACGGATGCGGACGTCCTCCAGCAGATAGTCGGCGAAGTCGCGCTCGCTGAACCAGGTCGACTTCCAATCGTGGATGTAGCCGACCCGAAGCGCCTCGGGATGAACTTTCTGCCCCACGCTTTACCTCCCGCCCACGATCGGCTCGAGCTCAACAGTGATGTGGCTTGTGCGCTTGTCGATGCGCGTGGCGCGACCGAAAGCGCGCGGACGCCAGCGCTTGATAGTCGGCCCTTCGTCAGCCCAGATGCGAGCGACGCGCAGTTCCTGTGGCGTGAGCTCGTGCTGGTTCTCGGCGTTGGCCACCGCCGAGTCGATCAGCTTGAGAACGTCGCGGGCCGCGGCGCGCGTGGTGTTGCGCAGCAGCGCACGCGCCTCCTCAACCGGCTTACCGCGCACGTGGTCGATCACAAGCCGGACCTTGCGTGGGGTGCGGCGCACATAGCGCGCCCGGGCCCGGACCACGACGCCTTCCCGCACGGCGCGCTTGCCCGGTCGCTCAGTGGCACCGGCCTCGCCCTCTCTGCTCGACCGATCACCTTCGGAATCGGCGGGACTGCCGCTTGCCGCTCCCTCGGTGGCCTCGCTGGCAGCCTCGGCGCCCACCGCGCCCTTGGGCGCGTCCGCATCGGCAGCCGAGGTCTTGTCGTCTGCGGCTGCGGCTGCGTCTGCGGCTGCGGTTTCGGCAGCCTCGGCGCTCGGCTCGCGCTCGCGCTTTTCGCGTTCTTCGCTCATCGACCCTTCACCTTCTCGCTACCTGCGTGGCCGCGATACGTGCGCGTGGGCGCGAACTCGCCGAGCTTGTGCCCCACCATCGCTTCGGTGATGAAGACCGGGACGTGTTTGCGACCGTCGTGGACGGCGATGGTGTGCCCAACCATCTCGGGAAAGATCGTCGAGTCGCGCGACCAGGTCTTGATGATCTGCTTCTCGCCGCGCTCGTTGAGCTCTTCGATCCGCCGCATCAGGCGCTCGTCGACGTAGGGTCCCTTTTTCGTCGAGCGACCCATCAGCGGTTACCTCCCTTCTTGCGCCCGCGACGACGACCACGAACGATCAGGCGGTCGGAGGCCTTGCGCTTCTTGCGCGTGCGGTAACCGAGCGTCGGAACGCCCCACGGCGTTACCGGGTGCCCGCCCGGCGTGTGGTGAGCCTCGCCGCCACCGTGCGGGTGGTCGACCGGGTTCATGGCGACACCACGCGTCTGCGGCCGACGACCCAGGTGGCGGGAGCGGCCCGCCTTGCCGAGCGTGATGTTGGCGTGCTCGGCATGACCGATCTGGCCGACGGTGGCACGGCATTCGGCGAGCACCATGCGCATCTCGCCCGACGGCAAGCGCAGCGTCGCATAGCGGCCTTCCTTCGCCACCAGCTGCACAGCGGCGCCTGCGGCACGACTCAGTTGGCCACCGCGACCCGGCGTGAGCTCGACGTTGTGGACGGTGGTGCCGGTCGGGATAGCCCGCAGCGGCAGCGCGTTGCCGACGCGGATCTCGGCGTCCTCGCCGGACATCACCGTGTCGCCTACCGACAGCCCCTCGGGCGCGAGGATGTAGCGCTTCTCGCCGTCGGCATAGTGCAGCAAGGCGATATGGGCGCTGCGGTTCGGGTCGTACTCGATTGCAGCTACGCGCGCCGGCACGCCGTCCTTGCGGCGCTTGAAGTCGATCAAACGGTATTTGCGTTTCGCACCCCCGCCGCGGTGGCGCGAGGTGATCCGACCGTAAGCGTTGCGACCGCCGGTCTTTTTGTGGCCACGGGTGAGCGACTTTTCGGGCCGATCGCGTGTGACCTCGTCGTGGGTCGAGTAGGTCGCGAAGCGACGGCTCGGGGTTACCGGTTTGTGCTTTTTGATCGCCATCTCAGTCGCTGGCCTGGCCTTCGAAGAGTTCGATTGAGTCTTCCGGGTGCAGCGTCACGATCGCCTTCTTCCAGCGTCGCCGGTGGCCGGCGTAAAGGCCGCGGCGCTTCGGCTTGGGCTTCACCCAGGCAGTTCTGACGTCGCGTACGCGCACACCGAACTGCTGTTCGACCGCTTGGCGGATCTGGACCTTCGTCGCCTGCTCGTGAACACGGAACGTGTACTTGTTTGCCGCGAGCAGCGCGTAGGTCTTCTCGCTGAGGACGGGCTCGATGATGATCGTTCGTGGATCGGTCACGAACGCTCCTCCTCGCTAGCACCGATGCGCGTGCGTTGCTGCGGTGGTCGCGCGATTCGCGTGAGATAGTCGAGAGCAACGGGTGTGAGCACGAGGCGGGCGCTGCGCAGAAGGTCGTAGACGCCAACCCGTCCGGGCTCGGCGGTCTCGCACTCGGCGATGTTGCGGAACGACTTCGTGCACGCTGCAGCCTCGGCCTCGGCGACGACGAGCACACGTCCTTCCCCTGGGAAGCGGGAGAGCGCGTCGAGGCCGTCGCGCGTCCGCGGCTGGTTGAACGCATCGGGATCGACGAGCCGCAGCGAGCCGCGACGCGCGTGCAGGGACAGGACGCTGCGCAGAGCGGCGCGGCGCACCTTGCGGTTGACCTTCTTCACGTACGAGCGCGGCTTCGGTCCGAAGGCGACGCCGCCGCCGCGCCGGTGGGGCGTCGAGAGCGGACCGACGCGCGCCCGCCCCGTTCCTTTCTGCCGCCAAGCCTTGGCGCCGGTCATCGCGACCTCGCCCCGCGTCTTGGTGGAGTGGGTGCCGCGACGACGAGCCGCGAGCTCGGCGACGACGGTCTCATGGACAACCGGTTCGTTGAAGTCGCAGTCGAAAACGGCCGGGTCGAGCTCGACCGCGGGCTTGTCGCTGTTGAGGAAGGCAGCGGTGAGATCGGCGCTCATCGCTCCCTCCGCACTTCGACGTAGCTTCCTCGCGGACCGGGAACCGACCCGCGCACGAGCAAGAGGTTGTCCTCAGGGATCACGTTCACCACACGCAGTCCGCGCTGCGTGACACGGCGACCGCCCGTGCGTCCCGCCATCCGCAGACCCTTGAACACACGCGACGGGTCGGCGGCAGCACCGATCGAGCCCGGCTTGCGGATGTTGCGCGAGCCGTGCGTCTCCGGGCCGCGCTGGAAACCGTGGCGCTTGATAGTTCCCTGGAAGCCCTTACCGATCGAGGTGCCCGAAACCTTGACGACCTGACCGGGCTCGAAGACCTGCTCGACGCGAACCTCTGCCCCCACCTCGAGGCCCTCGACAGGACAGCGAAACTCGCGCAGAAGCCGCAGTGGCGGAACGCCCGCCTTGCGGAGGTGACCGAGGCGCGGCTTGTTGAGAACTCTCTCGCGTACGGGGTCGTAACCGAGCTGAACGGCCGCGCAGCCGTCGCGATCCGACCGGCGCAACGCAGTGACACAGCACGGACCAACCTCGAGCACCGTTACGGGCTCGACGCGACCGTCGTCGTCGAAGAGCTGGGTCATCCCGAGTTTCCTACCGAGTAGCCCGTTCATCGCCGTCTCACACGAGCTGGATCTGGATGTCGACACCGGCCGGAAGGTGGTCGAGGCGCTGCAGCGAGTCGACCGTCTTCGGCGTGGGCTGGTGGATGTCGATCAGACGCTTATGCGTGCGGATCTCGAAGTGTTCGCGCGAGTCCTTGTCTTTGAAGGGACCGCGGATCACGCAGTAGACGTTGCGCTCGGTCGGCAACGGCACCGGGCCGGACACGCGCGCGCCGGTGCGCACGGCCGTCTCGACGATCTCGCGCGCCGCGCTTTCGATCGCTGCGTGGTCGTACGCCTTGAGGCGGATGCGGATCTTGTTTTGGGTAGCGGCTGCCATTGCTTTCCGAGCTCCGGTTCCCTACGCGCTCGGGGGCGGGCATGTGCCCGCCCCCGAGCGCTGTTGGAACGCTTTCGGCTACTCGATGATCTGGGTCACCACCCCCGACCCGACGGTGCGGCCACCTTCGCGGATCGCGAAGCGCAACCCCTCGTCCATCGCGATCGGCTGGATCAGCTCGACCGTCAGCTCGACGTTGTCGCCCGGCATCACCATCTCGGTGCCTTCGGGCAGCTGGCAAACGCCGGTGACGTCGGTCGTGCGGAAGTAGAACTGCGGCCGGTAGCCGTTGAAGAACGGCGTGTGTCGGCCACCTTCTTCCTTCTTGAGTGCGTAGACCTGAGCCTTGAACTTGGTGTGCGGAGTGATCGAGCCGGGCGCTGCCAACACCTGGCCGCGTTCGACAGCGTCGCGCTCGATACCGCGCAGCAAGCAGCCGACGTTGTCGCCCGCACGACCCTCGTCGAGGATCTTGCGGAACATCTCGACGCCGGTGACGACGGTCTTCTGGGTCGGGCGGATGCCGACGATCTCGACCTCGTCGCCGGTCTTGATGATCCCCTGCTCGATGCGGCCGGTGACGACCGTGCCGCGACCGGTGATCGTGAAGACGTCCTCGATCGGCATGAGGAACGGCTTGTCGAGCGGCCGCTCGGGCTCGGGGATGTAGTTGTCGAGCGCCTCGGCGAGCTCGAGGATGCTCTTCTTGTACTGCTCGTCACCCTCGAGCGCCTTGAGCGCCGAGCCGCGGATCACGGGTACCTCGTCGCCGGGGTACTCGTACTCCGAGAGGAGCTCGCGTACCTCCATCTCCACGAGCTCGAGCAACTCCTCGTCGTCGACCATGTCGACCTTGTTGAGGAAGACGACGATGTAAGGAACGTTCACCTGGCGCGCGAGGAGGACGTGTTCGCGCGTCTGCGGCATCGGCCCGTCAGCGGCCGACACGACGAGGATCGCGCCGTCCATCTGGGCGGCGCCGGTGATCATGTTCTTGATGTAGTCGGCGTGGCCCGGGCAGTCGACGTGCGCGTAGTGCCGCTTCTCGGTCTGGTACTCGACGTGCGAGGTCGCGATCGTGATGCCGCGCTCGCGCTCCTCCGGAGCGTTGTCGATCTCCTCGAACGACTTGGCTTCGCCACCCACCGTCTCGGCGAGCACCTTGGTGATCGCAGCGGTAAGGGTGGTCTTGCCGTGGTCGATGTGACCGATGGTGCCGACGTTTACGTGCGGCTTAGTGCGCTCGAACTTCTCCTTTGCCACTCCCGTTAACTCCTTTCTCGAAGCTCTCGTTTAAGCACTGTCAGGGCGACGCTCGGCCAGCGCGTGAAACATACCCGTTACCCGGCTGCTCCTACCGGCTCGCCCGAGCGACTCTCAATGATCTCGCGGGCGATCTGCGGCGGAACCTCCTCGTAGCGGCTGAACTGCATCGTGTAGTTCGCCCGGCCCTGCGTCATCGACCGCAGATCGGTGGCGTAACCGAACATCTCGGCCAGCGGTACGCTGGCTCGCACGGCGATCGCGTTACCACGCTGCTCTTGCGATTCGACCCGGCCGCGCCGTCGCGAGAGGTCGCCGATGACGTCGCCGACGAACTCTTGCGGGGTGACGACTTCGACCGACATGATCGGCTCCAGGAGCACCGGGTTGGCGCGCTTCGCGGCGTCCTTGAAGGCGAGCGAGCCAGCGATCTTGAACGCCATCTCGCTCGAGTCGACCTCGTGCGACTTGCCGTCGACGAGCCGCACGCGCACGTCCTGGACGGGATAGCCGGCCAGCACACCGGACGCCATCGCCTCCTCGATGCCCTGTTCGACAGCGGGTATGAACTCGGAGGGCACGGCCCCGCCTTTGACTTCGTTGACGAAGTCGAAACCTTCGCCCGGTGCCGGCTCGATGTCGATGTAGACGACGCCGTACTGACCGGCACCGCCGGTCTGGCGGATGAACTTGCCCTCGACGCGGTTGGCCGAGCCCTTGATCGTCTCGCGGTAGGCGACCTGCGGGCGCCCGACGTTGGCGTCGACGTTGAACTCGCGGCGCAGGCGGTCGACGATCACCTCCAGGTGCAGCTCGCCCATGCCGGAGATCACCGTCTGCCCGGTCTCCTCGTCGGTACGGACCCGGAAGGTCGGATCTTCCTCGGCCAAGCGCGACAGACCGACCGACAGCTTCTCTTGATCGGCCTTGGTCTTCGGCTCGATCGAGAGGTGCACGACCGGCTCGGGGAACTGCATCGTCTCGAGCACGATCGGGTGCTGCGGGTCGCACAAGGTGTCGCCGGTGGAGGTCTGCTTGAGACCGACTGCAGCAGCGATGTCGCCGGCGTAGACCTCGTCCTGTTCCTCGCGGTGGTTGGCGTGCATCATCAACAGCCGGCCGATCCGCTCGGTGCGACCGGTGGTCGCGTTCAAGACCTTGGATCCCGCCTGCAGAGTTCCCGATTAGACGCGGAAGTAGGTGAGCTTGCCGACGAAGGGGTCGGACATCACCTTGAAGGCGAGCGCCGCGAAGGGCGCGTCGTCGCTGGCTGGGCGCTCTTCGACGCGCTCCTCGCCGTCGTCTCCCGCCGAACCGGGCACGACGCCACTAACCGGCGGGATGTCGAGAGGACTCGGCAGGTAGTCGATGACGGCATCGAGCAGGGGCTGAATGCCCTTGTTCTTGAAGGCCGCACCGCAGAGCACCGGCGTGAGCGGCGGGCGCTCGCCGCCGTGGAAATCGAGCGTCGCCTTGCGCAGATCGGCCTTGAGACGCTCGGGCTCGATCGGGCGCTCCTCGAGGTAGTCCTCCATCAGCTCGTCGTCGTACTCGGCGACGGCTTCGATCAGCTGTGTGCGGGCCTCCTGCGCGCGATCGAGGTATTCGGCAGGGATGTCTTCTTCGCCCCATTCGCGGCCGAGCTCATCGCGCCAGACGATCGCGCGCATCGTGATGAGATCGATCACGCCCTGAAAGTCCGCCTCAGCGCCGAGCGGCAGCTGCACCGGCACGGGGCGCGCACCGAGCCGGTCGACCATAGACTGCACCGAGGCGTCGAAGTTGGCGCCGACGCGGTCCATCTTGTTGATGAACGCGATCCGCGGAACGCGGTACTTGTCGGCCTGGCGCCAGACCGTCTCGGACTGTGGCTCCACACCGGCTACCGCGTCGAAGACGGCGATGGCCCCGTCGAGCACGCGCAGCGAGCGCTCGACCTCGACGGTGAAGTCGACGTGGCCGGGCGTGTCGATGATGTTGATGCGATGGTCCTTCCAGAAAGCTGTCGTCGCGGCCGACGTGATGGTGATGCCGCGCTCCTGCTCCTGCTCCATCCAGTCCATGGTCGCCGCGCCCTCGTGCACCTCGCCCAACTTGTGGGTGCGACCGGTGTAGAACAGGATGCGCTCGGTCGTGGTCGTCTTACCGGCATCGATGTGCGCCATGATGCCGATGTTGCGCGTCCTTTCGAGCGGTACTTTGCGTGCCATGGTTCGTAACTCGATCTGCGATAGCGGGGCAGAAAAAAGGCCCGGCGATCCGGGCCCGGTCCTGCAAGGCGCGATCGCCCGGACGATGACTATCTCGCTGGCGACTCCATTGCGGCGACCTGGAACCCGGTAGGCGCGTTGGCGGACCGCGCGGAAGACACGTCACTGTCCGCCACGACGGCGGGGGATGGTAGCAAAGGAACGGTGGCTCTCCCCGCCCGTGCACGCGCGCTTGCGCGCCAGGACCCGATCGCCGCAGCGCTGCTCGTCGCGACGCTGCTGGCCGCGCTTGCGCTCGCGCTCGTCGAGGTTCTGCCGGTAGCTAAGGTGGTGCTCGCTGGCGGCAGCTGCGAGGTGATCAACGACGCCGATCCGGCCCTTGCCGATCGCTGTGTGGTGAGCGGCTTCGGGCAGCACGGCGGCGCTTTCCTGCTCTTGGCAGCGACAGCCGCGGCGATGGGTTTCGGTGCGTTGGTCAGTCGCAGCCGGCCGGCGGG